>JBCDDO010000122.1:0-7724 GCA_039180245.1 Pseudomonadota bacterium
CCCGACAACCTGCCCGAGCAGCGTTTGCCCCGCAACGCGCCGGCGCTGTTCAACCTGGGCGCTCATGAATTCACCCGGCTTTTTCACGACGGGCGGATCGAGATCGACCCCAGCCGCCCCTCGGGCCTGCGCACACCCTTGGGCGAGGAGATGCTGGCGGGCTTTGCCACCCTTCTCTCCGCCCAGACCATGTTCCCGGTGCTCAGCCCCGATGAGATGGCCGGGCATTACAGCGAAAACGAGATCGCCGCAGCCGCCCGCCGCGGGCTGATCACCGGGCCGGGCGGGGCGTGGGATTTGCTCAGCGCCCGGGTCGCAGCCATCCCCGCCTATGCAAAAAGGTTTCGTGCGGTCTATCCCGAGATTGCCGCCGGCCGGCCCATCGCCTTTACCGACATCTCGAATGCCATCGCCGCCTTTATGGAAGCGGAATGGCGCAGCGACACCAGCGCCTTTGATGCGCATCTGCGCGGTGAGCGCCCGCTTTTGGGCCCGGCCGCCGCGGGGCTTGCACTGTTTTACGGCCCGGCCGGCTGTGCCGCCTGCCATGCAGGCCCGTTCCTCACCGACCATGCCTTTCACGCCATGGGCGTGCCGCAAATCGGCCCGGGCAAGGCGGCGCGGTTCGAGCGTCACCAGCGCGACACCGGGCGCCACCGGGTCACCGGCACGCCTGCCGACCGCTACCGCTTCCGCACCCCCTCCCTGCGCAATGTGATGGAGACCGGCCCCTGGGGCCATGATGGCGCCTACACCGATATGATGGCGTTTCTGAACGCCCATGCCCGGCCCGCCGAGGCGGCCGCGCGCTATGATCCGGGCCAGGCGCTGTTGCCGCCCCTGGCCGTGGCGCAGGATTTCCTGGCCCATAGCGATGCCGCCGAGCGCGCCGCCATTTCCGCTGCAGTCAGCGCGCCAAACCGGCCACTCGAGGATGCCGAGATCGCTGCCCTCATCGCGTTTCTGGAAAGCCTCACCGACCCGGCTGCCATCACCGGTCGTCTCGGGATTCCGCCAAGCCTGCCCAGCGGCCTGCCCGTGCCCCGTTGATCGCAGGCGCAACACCGCACCCAGCGCCCGCCCCTTCTTCTTGGCCAAAATACTCCCGCCGGAGGCGTCCCAGCTTTCAAAACCGTACAGCGCCGCCCGGCCGCGGGGTCACCGGATCACAAGCCCGCCATCCGGCCCGCGCCAGAGCTCGACCGCGTGGCCCGCGCTCAGCGGCACCCAGTCCGACACCGCGCCATCCGGCCAGATCACCCGGACCTCCACCGCCGTCACCGCGCCCAGCCCGAAATGCACCGGCCCTGCCTGACCGCCGCCATGCCCACCGCCGACGGTCACCTCGCGGGCCAGCACCCGCCCGTCGGGCAATCGCAGCTCCAGCCAGGCCCCCACTGCAAAGGCGTTGGGTCCCTTCTGGCGCAGGGTCACCGCCAGCCAGGCGCCGGCATCGCTGGCATTTTGCCAAAGCTCCATCGGCGCGCGCCGGTTGACCACGACAAGGTCGAGCCGCCCATCGCCGTTGAGATCGACGAGCGCGGCGCCGCGCGACCGCGCCATGCTCGCCACCCCAGCCTCGACCGAGCGCTCGACAAAGCGCCCATCCTGCATCTGCATCAGCAGGTTGTTGGGATCCGCCATCGCGTTTTCCGGCATCTGGTCGACATTGCCCTTGGCGATGAACAGATCGAGCCGTCCGTCATTGTCAATATCGCCAAACTCGGCATGCCAGCCCGTGGCCGGCCGACCATCATCGCCCAGATGCGGGCGGGTGGCATAGGTGCCCATCTCCCAGGGCGCGGCAACATATCCGCCGGGATCCGAGAGCATCAGAAGCTGGTCGCCCATCGAGGTCAGCACCACATCGGGTCGCCCATCGCCGGTGATGTCGGCGCTTGCAATCCCCATCCCCCAGATCGAAACCGGATCGAACCCATCGGCTGGCCCCAACTGGCGCAGGGGATCCATCCGCCACATTTGCTCGGATCCATCCCGCACATAGTAATGTCGGTCATTGGAGAGCCGCAGATCCGCCCGTCCGCGCCGCTGCCAATCGGAAAACAGCGCCGACAGCGCGCAATGCCCGGGCTCAAGCCGGATCGGCGCGGCATATCCAGCGCCCGATGGACGCAGCAGCAGATTGGCGTCGCAGGTCCCAAACGGCCCATCGGGATCGGCGCGGTCGACGTAATTGCCGATCGCAAGTGTCGGCCAGGCCTGCCCCGGCTCCCAAGTGGCGCTAAAGGCCGTCGACCACGCATCGCCGGGATCGAGCCCCCAGCGATCCGTCGCATCCTCAAAGCGGCAATCTCCCAGCCCGCGCAGGAACAGATTGCCGCCGACCCGCAACACGGCCAAATCCAGGCGCGCGTCGCCGTCGATATCGAGCGGCCAGATGCCTGTTACACCGGTCAGCTCGGGAAACGGGCCGGACGCGAAGGAGAGCTGTGCGCCCGGCGCATCGGCTTGATTGAGAAAGAGCCGGGCGGGCGAAGTCCCGCCTGCCACGGCAAGCTCGGGAAACCCGTCCCCGTTGCAGTCAAACGCCGCGACGCCGCCACCGACGAAATGCTCCCATCCGCCGGTATAGCGGTGATCTACCGGCAACGCGTCGCTGCGGTCGACAAAGCGCAGCGCCTCGGCGGCCTGGGCCGCGGCAAGGGTGCTGGCAACGGCCATGACCAAAAACGCCGCGCTTGCGCCGACCCAAACGGCCATATGGCCCCACGCGGCCGGAATGCGGGCGCCAGTCATGCGGCCTCGGCGCCCAGCATCCGGTCGGTGGCCAGCGCCAGTGCCAGCGCCGCGGCACCCTGGGCCCAACGCATGTCGCCCTCCTCCTGGATCTCGATGCGCGGCGGCACCCGGCCCCGGCCCAGCATGAAGCTTGAGAGCGCGTGTCGCACCTCTTGCGCCAGCAGCGGGTCGCGGCGCAGCCGGTTTCCTGCCAGCAGGATGAGCCCGGGATCGAGCAGATTGACGATATTGGCAATGCCCAGCGCCAGATAACGTCCAGCCCGGCGCAGGATCGCAACGGCTTCGGCATTGCCAGCCGCAGCTTCGGCGGCCAAGCGTTCCAAGAGCGCCTCGGGTGCCGCGTCGGGCGCATCCCAGCCAAACAGCGTCACCGCCTCGCGCATCAGCGCGTAATCGGCCACATAGGCCTCCAGACAGCCGCGCTGTCCGCAGCGGCACAGCGCACCATCCAACGCGACCTTGGTGTGGCCAAGCTCCATGCCCAGCCCGCGCGCCCCGCGAAACAAACGGTGGCCGAGCACAAGCCCCATGCCAAGCCCATGCTCGACGGTGACCACAGCAAAATCCGGCAGCGCCCGGCCGACCCCGAACCAAAGCTCGGCCAGGGTGACGAGATTGGCGTCATTGTCGAGCCGCACCGGCAGACCCAGCCGCGCGGTCAGCCGGTCCTGCAGCGCAACATCGGTGGCATCGAGCAGCGGCGACCAATGGACATGCCCGGCCTCATGATCGACGATGCCGGGAAGCCCCAGCCCCACCGCCATAGGCACCGGCCTGGGCATGCCGCGGCCGACAACCGTTGCAAGGGCGTCGTCGAGCACGGCGGCCACATCTTCGATCATATCGGCCACAGGCTTGCGGCGGTGCACATTTGATCGGTTCGCCTGGCCCAGCACGACCCCGGCATGATCGAGAATGACGGCACAATGCGCCCGGTCCGAGAGCTTGATGCCCGCCACCAACCCAGCGCCCCGCGCAACGCCCAAAGCCACGGGCGGGCGCCCGCGGGTGGTGTCGCCAACGGGCCGTGGCGTGGCAATCTCGCTCAAAAGCCCGGCCTCGATCAGCTCGGCCGTCGCAGCGGTGACCGAGCCCGGGCTCACGCCCAGCTCCTTGGAGATCTCGATCCGTGCGAGGCTGCCCGCCGCACGCACCCGCTCGAAAATCTGTTGGCGGAGCGGCCGGGCAGGGTCATTGGTCAGGGGAATCAGCGGCCCGCAGCCGGCGCCGGGATCGACCGTCACCGCGGTGACCAGAGACGCGGACTCGCCCTCCATTTCTTTCAGCACCATGATCAAACCCTGCGGTCAAAGGCCAAGACTGCGCCCAGATCAGCCAAAATCACCGCCTTTCTGCCCGCAATTCTGCCAATTTTTCACCGGAACGCCAAATTAATTTTGACAATTGAAATAAAAATGCGCCAAACTCCCGAAGACCGCACGAGATGCGGCGTCGTCCGGGAGCGGGCGGCAAAGCCAGGGAGGACATCTATGCGCAGAGCATTCACGCTCGCGGCCGCGCTGGCCGCGGGGCTTACCACAGCGATCGCCGCCACGACCGCCATCGCCCAGTCAATCACCGTTGGCGTAAGCTGGTCGAACTTCCAGGAAGAGCGCTGGAAAACCGACGAAGCGGCCATGAAGGCCGCTCTCGAGGCCGCTGGCGCCGCCTATATCTCGGCCGATGCGCAATCATCGTCGGCCAAGCAGCTTTCGGACATCGAGAGCTTGATTGCTCAGGGCGTCGACGCGCTGATCATTCTGGCCCAGGACGCGCAGGCGATCGGCCCGGCCGTGCAGCTTGCGGCCGATGAGGGCATCCCGGTCGTCGGCTATGACCGGCTGATCGAGGACAGCCGCGCCTTCTACCTGACCTTCGACAATATCGAGGTCGGGCGCATGCAGGCCCGCGCCGTTTTGTCGGCAATGCCCGAAGGCAAATACGTGATGATCAAGGGCTCGCCCACCGACCCCAATGCCGATTTTCTGCGCGGCGGTCAGCAGGAAATCCTGCAAGCCGCCATCGATGCCGGCAAGATCGAGATCGTGGGCGAGGCCTATACCGATGGCTGGCTGCCCGCCAATGCCCAGCGCAATATGGAGCAGATCCTGACGGCCATCGACAATGAGGTCGACGCGGTCGTGGCCTCCAATGACGGCACTGCAGGCGGCGTCGTGGCCGCGCTCACCGCGCAGGGGCTCGATGGCATCCCGGTCTCGGGCCAGGATGGCGATCACGCCGCGCTCAACCGCATCGCGCTCGGCACGCAGACCGTGAGCGTGTGGAAGGATGCCCGCGATCTGGGCACCCGAGCGGCTGAAATCGCCGTGGCGCTCGCCTCGGGCACCGCCATGGCCGATGTGCCCGGTGCGCAGGAATGGACCTCGCCCGGCGGCACCACGCTGACCGCGCAGTTCCTGGAGCCGGTGCCGGTCACAGCCGACAACCTCACCGTGGTTGTCGATGCCGGCTGGATCACGCAGGAGGCGCTCTGCCAGGGCGTGACCAACGGCCCGGCACCCTGCAACTGATCCTGGGGATCTGACAGATTGTCCTGCGCCCCGCTTCGGGCGCAGGACCCACGCGCGAGCCCAGGGAGGCAGGGCAATGGCTGACACTGCCATCGAGGTCCCGCGGCGCAACCTTATCGCCATTCTCGAGATCGACACCCGGCTTTTGGGCATGATCGGCGCGTTCGCCGTGCTGTGCCTGGGCTTCGATCTGATCACCGAGGGGCGGTTCCTGACGCCGCGCAACATCTTCAACCTGACGATCCAGACGGTCAGCGTGGCGATCATGGCCACCGGCATGGTCTTCATCATCGTCACCCGTCATATCGATCTTTCCGTGGGCTCGCTTTTGGCCACCTGCTCGGCGGTGATGGCGATGGTCCAGACCGTGGTCACGCCGGAATGGTTGGGATTGGGTCTCAACCACCCGCTGACAGCACCCATCGCCATTTTGGTTGGCCTCGCCGCCGGCACTTTGATCGGCGCCTTTCATGGCTGGCTGGTGGGGTACCTCACCATCCCGGCCTTTATCGTCACGCTGGGCGGCCTGTTGATCTGGCGCAATGTCGGCTGGAACCTGACCGACGGGCAGACGATCGGCCCGCTTGACAGCAGTTTTCTGGTCTTTGGCGGCACCAATGGCACACTGGGGGCCGAGGCGTCCTGGATCGTGGGGCTCATCGGCGCTTTGGCCGCCGTGGCGCTGATCTGGGCCGCGCGGCGCGCCAAGGCCGGGCATGGCTTTGCCGTGAAGCCGATCTGGGCGGAGATCCTGCTCTCGGCCATCACCGCCGGGGCGATCCTGGGCTTTATTGCCATCCTGAACGCCTATGAGATCCCTCAGCGGCGGCTCGCGCGGATGTTCGAGGCGCGCGGCGAGGTGATGCCCGAAGGCTTCACTGCCGCCTACGGCCTGCCGATCTCGGTGCTGATCCTGGTGCTGGTTGCGATCGTGATGACCATTGTCGCGCGGCGCACCCGGCTGGGCCGCTATATCTTTGCGACCGGCGGCAACCCCGATGCGGCGGAGCTCTCGGGCATCAACACCCGCATGCTCACGGTCAAGGTCTTTGCCATTATGGGCGCGCTCTGCGCGCTTTCGGCGGTCGTTGCCTCGGCCAGACTGACCAACCACACCAATGATATCGGCACGCTTGACGAGCTGCGGGTGATCGCGGCGGCGGTGATCGGCGGCACGGCGTTGTCGGGCGGGCTCGGCACCATCCATGGCGCCATCCTGGGCGCGCTGATCATGCAATCGTTGCAATCGGGCATGGCCATGGTCGGGGTCGACGCCCCGCAGCAAAACATCGTGGTGGGCTTTGTCCTGGTGCTCGCCGTGCTGATCGACATTCTTTACCGCCGCCGGACGGGAGCGCTGACATGACCCCGCTTGTGGAAATGCGCGACATTCACCTCTCCTTTGGCGGGGTGAAGGCGGTCGATGGGGTGAGCCTCGATCTCTATCCGGGCGAGGTGGTCGGCCTTCTGGGCCATAACGGGGCCGGCAAGTCGACGCTGATCAAGGTCCTCTCGGGTGCCTATAAACGCGACAGCGGCGAGATTCTGATCGATGGCAAATCGGCCGCCATCGACAACCCCCGCGATGCGCGCAGCTACAATATCGAGACCATCTACCAAACGCTGGCGCTGGCCGACAATCTCGATGCGGCCTCCAACCTCTTTCTGGGGCGTGAGCTGACCAACTGGCTGGGCTTTGTCGATGAGGCCAAGATGGAGGCCGAGACCCGAACCATCATGGGCCGGCTCAACCCCAATTTCAAAAAGTTCTCCGCCCCGGTGAAGGCGCTGTCGGGCGGGCAGCGCCAGTCGGTGGCGATTGCCCGGGCGGTCTATTTCAACGCCCGCATCCTGATCATGGATGAGCCCACCGCGGCGTTGGGGGTGCAGGAGACCAAGATGGTCGCCGAGCTCATCGAGGAGCTCAAGCGCCAGGGGCTGGGCATCTTCCTCATCTCGCACGACGTGCATGACGTGATGGATCTGTGCGACCGGATCACGGTGATGAAGAACGGCCAGCTTGTGGGCACCGAGAAGGTGGGCGAGATCACCGAAGACGAAATCCTGGGCATGATCATTCTAGGCAAGCGACCGGAGCGCGCAGCATGAGCTATTTCGACGGCATCGCGCCGCTGGCCTATGAAGGGCCCGACAGCGCCAATGAGTTTGCCTTCCGCCATTATGACCCCGACGCGCTGGTGCTGGGCAAGCCGATGCGCGAGCATCTGCGCTTTGCCGTGGCCTATTGGCACAGCTTCGCCTGGCCGGGTGGCGACCCCTTTGGCGGGCAGACCTTCGAGCGCCCCTGGTTTGGCGAAACCATGGAGCATGCCCGGGCCAAGGCCGATGCGGCTTTTGAGATGTTTTCCATCCTCGGCGTGCCGTTCTTTTGCTTCCATGATGCCGATGTCCGGCCCGAGGGGGAGAGTTTCG
>JBCDDO010000123.1:0-7657 GCA_039180245.1 Pseudomonadota bacterium
CGCCGGCAGGCGGCGGGCCGGGCATGGTCATGCGGCCCGATGTGCTGGCCCGGGCCATCGACCACCTGGCCGCAACCGCGCCCCCCGACCGCCCGCGCATCGCACTTTCGCCCCGCGGCCGGCCCTTCACCCAAGCCCGGGCGCAGGCCCTCGCCGACAGCCCCGGCGTCACGCTGATCTGCGGCCGGTTCGAGGGCATCGATGAGCGTGTGCTGCAGGCGCGGCAGATCGAAGAGCTCTCGATCGGCGATTTCGTGCTGATGGGCGGCGAGCTGGCCGCGATGGCCTTGATCGAGGCCACGCTTCGCCTTATACCCCGCGTTCTTGGGAATTCGGCATCGGCGCGTGAGGAGAGCTTTGCCGCCGGCCTGCTGGAGCACCCGCATTATACACGGCCACAGGTCTGGGAAGGGCGCGCGATCCCGGAGGTGCTACTCTCCGGCCATCATGCCCGCATCGCCGCATGGCGGCGCGCCCAGGCCGAGGCGCTGACACGGGAACGGCGTCCCGACCTCTGGCAGGCCCACCGGATCGCGGCGGGCGGGCAGCATGATGCCCCAGAGCACTCGGACGCGACAATCGCCGCCCCAGCGGGCGGGCAACAGAAGGATGAAGGCCAATGAACCTGCTTCAGCAGCTCGAGGCCGAGCAGATCGCCGCCCTTGCCAAGGAGATCCCCGATTTCGCCCCCGGCGACACGGTGCGGGTGGGCTACAAGGTCATCGAAGGCACGCGCAGCCGCGTTCAGGCCTATGAGGGCGTGTGCATCGCGCGCAATGGCGGCCATGGCATCGGCGCCAGCTTCACCGTGCGCAAGATCAGCTTCGGCGAAGGGGTCGAGCGTGTGTTCCCCCTCCACTCGCCCAATATCGACAGCATCACCGTGGTGCGCCGCGGCAAGGTCCGCCGCGCCAAGCTTTACTACCTGCGCAGCCGCCGCGGCAAATCGGCACGCATTGCCGAAAACACCAGCTACAAGCCGCGCAAAGACAAAACCGCCCAGGGCTGACCGCCCGGCGGATCGGTCGGGCCCGACCCGAGGCCACCCCGCCCGGGCCCAGGTCTCTCAGACCCGGCCGTCTCAGCCGCAGACCCGCGCCGGTTTCCGCTGGGGCAGCCCGGCCCGCATGCGCGGCCAGAGATGCTGCGTTGCAAAAGCCCATGGCACCCATGGCCCGGGCGCGCACGGCCCGGCGCCACTGTGACCCCGCATCGCTGGGCTTAACGGCACGGCCTTGCCGCATTGGCTGCTGCGACACGGGGGGCGCAGGGGGGCGCATGGGCGCGCGCGGCGGCACTGCCGGCGCCAAAATCAAGAACGCCCGGCAATACAAGGACTAGTGCCTTCAGGACCCGCAGCGGTCGGTCTGGATCGGCGCGGCGACCGCCGCCGATGTAGTGCGGCGCGCGGCATCCGCCGCCCGGTCCGGGCGCGCCGTCCAGGCGTGGCACGGGGGGAGACTGGGCGGGGAAATGCCGATGCGCCAGACCCTGCGGGCAGCAGGCGCGCTGGGCGCGATGGCCCGCTCCTTCGGGCGGGCCGGCCCGCCGCCGGCCACCCGATCCACCCCTCCCAGGCGTGCGCCATCTTGGCGGCATTTGGACCATCGCCCGCGACTTTCCTTTGATTCCGCGATCTCAAATCGCGTCGCATAATCGGCCAAATCGCCTGCCCAAAGCCGATGTTCCAGCTGGTCCGAGCGCCAGGAACTCCGTCGACTTGGTCGGATCCCTGCGTTGACAAGCCGCCCTTGCTCTTGCGACAAAGTTGGGCGTTCGACGCCAAGGGTCAGTCTTGGCGCCGATGGATTTCTGGGGAGACAACCATGCTGAACCGTCGTGACCTTGCGCGGCTTGCCGCCGCATCCGTGCTTACGTTGGGTTGTGCGTTGCCCGCAGCCGCGCAGGAGTTCACTTTCAAGCTGCACCATCTTTTGAGCGAACGTTCGCCCGCACATCGCAACATGCTCGCCCCCTGGGCCGCGCAGGTTGAGGAGAATTCCGGCGGGCGCGTGAAGATCGAGATCTTTCCGGCGATGTCGCTGGGCGGTCGCCCGCCCGAACTGATCCAGCAGGCCCGCGATGGCGTGGTCGACATTGTCTGGACCGTGAACGGCTACACGCCCGGGCTGTTTCCCCGCACGGAAGTCTTTGAACTTCCAGCGGTTTTTAGAAACGACGTCAAGGCCACCAACCTGGCCATGTATGACATGTTCCAAAGCGATCTGGCTCAGGAATACAAGGGCGTCGAGGTGATGTGGCTGCATGTCCATGCCGGGCAGGCGATCATGACCGTGGAGGATGAGGTGCGCAGCCCGGCCGATCTGGCCGGCATGAAGATCCGCATTCCGACCCGCACCGGCGGCTGGGTGATCGAGGCGCTGGGGGCAGCCCCGCTGGCCATGCCGGTGCCCGAAGTGCCGCAGGCACTGTCCAAAAAGGTGGTCGATGCGACGCTGCTGCCCTGGGAGATCATCCCGCCCCTGCAGCTGCAAAACCAGATCAGCTACTTCATCGAAGGGCATGATCAAACCCGTCTGGGCACGACCAGCTTTCAGGTGTCCATGAACCAGGCCAGGTGGGACAGCCTGCCTGCCGACATCCAAAAGGCCTTCCGCGACGCGTCGGGCCGCGACTGGTGGGGCAAGGTCGGCGAGATCTGGCGCGCCGGCGACGATTTCGGCATCGATATGGCGGTCAAAGCCGGGCGCGCGCATGTCACGCTGACCGAAGCCGAGACCGAAGCCTTCATGACCGCGCTGGAGCCGGTGGTCGATCGCTGGGTCGACGAGGTCAGCGAAAAGGGCATCGACGGCACCGATCTGGTCGAACGGGCCCGGGCCGCAATTGCTGCAAACACGGTCAGCAACTGAGGCGATGGCCGCGATTGAGACCAAAGCGGCGGAACGGTTTGTGCTGTTCCGCCGCATCTTTGCCGCCTGGGCGCTGCTGGGCGGGTTGCTTCTGACCGCGGTCGTGCTGGTCAATGTGTTCTCGGTGGTCGGCGCGGCGCTCTTCACGCTCAACGAACAGGGGTCGATGGCCGGCATGCTGCCAAGCTGGCTCGCCAGCCCCGTGCCGGGCGATTTCGAGCTCACCGAAATGGGCGTCTGCATCGCGGTCTTCGCCTTCCTGCCCTATTGCCAGATGACCCGGTCGAACGTGACCGCCGACATCTTCACCTCGCGCGCCTCGCGGCGCTGGGTGGCGCGGTTTTCGCTTCTTGCGGCCGTGATGGCACTGGGCTTCATGGCGCTTTTGGCCTGGCGCATGTTCTTTGGCATGCGCGACCAGCTCGATTACGGCTACACCACGACGATCCTGCAAATCGAGCATGGATACGCCTTCATCCCGATCCTGATCTCGCTTGTGTTTGCCGCGATCGCGGCAGCCCTCACCCTGGCCGAGGACGCCGCCCGGATCTGATCGCCCCCAAAATGGTCACACCGGATCTGACATCCCGGACCCCAACCGCCCGGACCCCAACCGCCCGGAACTGGCCGGCCGGGTTTGACTGCCGGGTTTCTTGAGGAGCCCCCGATGCTCGACGCGCTGATGATCGGCTTTGCGGGCCTGGCCGTGCTCGTCGCGCTGATCGTGATCCGCATGCCCATCGCCTATTCCATGATCCTGGTGGGCGGCATCGGCGTGACCATCTTGAACGGGCCGGCGATCTTTCTGGCCCAGCTCAAGACCCTGGGCTACAGCCAGTTCTCCAGCTATGGGCTCTCGGTCGTGCCGATGTTCATCCTGATGGGCAATATCGCGACCCAAACCGGCCTCAGCCGCGATCTCTTTCGCGCGGCCAATGCCTGGATCGGCTGGCTGCGCGGCGGCACCGCGATGGCCGCAATCGCAGCCTGCGCCGGCTTTGGCGCGGTCTGCGGCTCGTCGCTCGCCACGGCGTCGACCATGGGGCGCGTGGCCCTGCCCGAGCTGAGGCGGTTTCGCTATTCCGGCGCCCTGGCCACCGGCACCCTGGCTGCGGGCGGGGTGCTGGGCATCCTGATCCCGCCATCGGTGGTGCTGGTCATCTATGCGGTGATCGTCGAGGCCAATATCGTGAGCATGTTCGCCGCGGCCCTTCTGCCCGGCATCATTGCGGTCTTTCTCTTCATTGCGACCATCGGCGTTTATGTGCTGGTGCGCCCTGGGGCCGGGCCGCGCGGTGACCGGATCTCCCGGGCCGAGTTTTTGTCGGCGACGCTGGGCGTCTTGCCGGTGCTGGTGATTTTCGGACTGGTCATCGGCGGGATTTATGGCGGGTTCTTCAACCCCACCCCTGCCGGCGCAATCGGCGTGTTTTTGGTGTTTGTCTATGGGCTTATGCGGGGCAGCCTGAGCTTTGCGGGCCTGGGCGAGGCGCTGCTCTCGACCGCCAAAACCACCGGCATGATCTATCTGATCGTGCTGGGCGCCGAGATGCTCAAGATCTTCATGTCGCGCGGCGGGGTTCCGCAGGCGATCGCTGAATGGATGGCGGGATCGGGGCTTGAGCCGCTCACCGTGCTCATCATTCTGCTGGCGGCGCTGATCTTTCTGGGCTGCCTGATGGACAGCCTGTCGATGATCCTGCTGGCCATCCCGTTTTTCTGGCCGGTGCTGGTGGAGATCAATGGCGGCGACTATGCCACGGCAGAGGTGGCGGGCTTTGGCATGTCGACCGAGGATCTGAAGATCTGGTTCGGGATCCTCGCGCTGATTGTGGTCGAGCTGGGGCTGATCACGCCCCCGGTCGGCATGAATGTCTTCGTAATCTCGGCGCTGGCCAAGGACACGCCGATGCGCGAAACCTTCCTTGGCGTGATGCCGTTTTTCCTGGCCGAGCTGTTGCGGGTTGCCCTACTGCTTGCCTTTCCGGTCGTCACGCTCTGGCTGCCGACATATCTCAACAGTTAGCTGGGCCAGCGGCCAATCGGGCAGGTCAGGGCAGGGTCACGAACAGGGTCGCGCCATTTGCGCGGTCGTTTTCGTCATAGACCTGGCGGCCCACCCAGCTTGAGATCGCAAGGTCGATCGACTGTCGGGTCAGCCAGCTGACTTTGGCCGTCTCCGTGGCCGCCAGCATCAGGGCGTTGGAAAACCGAAAATCGCTGAACCGTGCGCCGCGCCCCTCGACGAATTGCCAGGCAATGAAGAGGAAGTCATGCAGGATCGCCGCCTCCAAATGCTTGCCCACCCGGCCCACGACAACGCGGCCCAAGCTCGGAACCGAGGTCAGATCGGTCAACATACCAGCCGGCACGGTCAGGGTCTTTTCCTCCCCGTCCAACGTGTAGGCGCAGCTGTAGCTCTGCGCGACGATGTATTCTGAATCGCGGCCACCGGCGCGCCGGATCGCCTCCACCGCCCGGCAAAGATGCAGATCGTCGAGATAGCGAAACGCGGCGATCTCGCCCCAGCCCGCATCCGGATAGGGGTTGGGGATCGTCGGTTCGGTCTTTGGAAAACGCCCGCCCGTGGTCACAACATCCCCCATGTGCATGCTTTTTCAGGTCTGCGTGCGGCGACCCTAGCCGCTTCGTCGATTCGCGCAACGGCTGTCAGGGGGCGGCTTCAAAGCGTCGCATTTTCGAGGATCTCGATCTGTCCGGTCCGGTCGATCAATGCCGCATCCACGCGCATGTTCTGGTCCGGCGAGATGTTTTGCGCCGACATCCAGGCGGCCGCCGCCCCAAGAATGCGGGCCAGTTTTCGCGGCGACAGCGAGGCCGCGGCCTCGGCCAGGCTGCGGCGCGCGCGCACCTCCACAAAGACCAAGCAGCCGCCCTCCTCAACAATCAAATCGATCTCGCCCGACCTGCAGCGCCAGCGCCGCGCAAGGACCTGTGCACCGCGGGCAAGATAGGCGCGCTCGGCGATCTCCTCGGCGGCCAGCCCGTGCTGGTGGCGCAGCCCCGGTCTCATTCGCGCCCGATCTCAAGCGCCCGGGCATAGACGTCGCGGCGCGGCGCACCGGTTAACCGCGCCACCTCGCGCACCGCATCCTTGGGCGACATCAGCGCCAGCGCCTCGCGCAGCGCCCCATCGAGATCCTCGGCCTCGACAGGTTTTTCGGCGGGCGGACCGATGACAAGCACGATCTCGCCCCGTGGCGCCTCGGCACCGTCAAACGCGCCCGCAAGGGCGCCCAAACTGCCGCGGCGCACCTCCTCATGGCGTTTGGTCAGCTCACGGCAGAGCGCCGCGGGGCGCTCGGCGCCAAATGCCGCTTCCATATCGCGCAATGTCGCAGCGACGCGCCGCGGCGCCTCATAGAGCACCAAGGTGGCCGGAATGCTTGCCAGATCGGCCAAAAACCGCGCCCGTGCAGCGGGTTTGGGCGGCGGGAACCCGGCAAATAGGAACCGATCGGTCGGCAACCCAGCCACCGAAAGCGCCGCCAGCACCGCCGAGGCGCCGGGCACAGCGCGGACCGGATGCCCGGCATCGAGCACCGCTTCAACCAGGCGGTATCCGGGATCGGCGATCAGGGGAGTGCCGGCATCCGAAACCAGCGCCACGGTCTGGCCGGCCTCCAGCGCGGCAAGCAGGGCGGGGCGCTGCACCGGCCCGTTGTGATCGTGATAGGGAAGCAACCGCCGACCTGCCAGGCCTATGCCGTGGATTTCCAAAAGCTTGCGTGCCCGCCTTGTGTCCTCGGCGGCAATCACATCCGCCGCGCGCAGCACCGCCAGGGCGCGCAGGCTGACATCATCGGCGGCCCCGATGGGCGTGGCCACCAGGTAAAGCCCCGCCTCCAGGGCCGATGCTGGCCGCGGCGATGGGCGCGCCCCATCGGCGATCGGATCGGGATTTGCGGAAGACTCCTCGGACATCGCGCCGGTCCCGTCGTTTACTTGGATCACAACCCGGCATAGGGTGCCGCGACACTAACCAAACGAGCAAAAAACTGCGAGGGTCTCATGCGCATGCTCATCCGTTTGGCGGGTTCTCCGATGCGCCGCGGCGCCCTGGCGCTGACCTGTGCGGTTTTGGCGATCTCGGCTTGTACTGAACAAGAGCCCGCGGCCCAGCCGCGCAGCACGACCACCGAGGCCCCGCGCCAGGCGCCCGCCGCTCCCGGCGGGCCGGTGAAGGTGGCGCTCTTCGTTCCGCTCAATGCAGCGGATGAAAACCGGGTCCGGGTGGCGCAAAGTCTCGTCAATGCGGCCCGGCTGGCCCAGGCCGATTTGACCGGGGCTGCCATCGATCTGAAGATCTATGCCACGGCGGGCGATCCGAACCGCGCACGCCAGGCGGCAGCCCAGGCGGTGGCCGATGGCGCGCAGATCTTTGTCGGACCGCTTTTCGGCGCCGTGGCCCAGGCCGTCGGCCCGGTGGCCGATCAGGCTGGGATCAATGTGCTGACCTTTTCGACCACGCCGTCGGTTGCCGGCAAGAACGTCTTCTTGCTGGGCCAGACTGCCGCGACCGAGGCCGACCGGCTGCTCAGCTATGCCTCCAGCCAGGGGATCGGCAGTCTGGGCCTCTTCTATCCGCGCACCCCGTCGGGCCAGGTCGCAGCACAGGCCCTGCGTCAGGCAGCGGCCAAGCACGGGCTGACCGTGCTGACCACCATCGATTATCCGCGCAGCTTCCAGGGCATTCAGGACCGCAGCCAGGTCTATGCGGCCGAACACAGCGCACAGGCCGTGGCCATTCCCGAAGGCGGCCA
>JBCDDO010000124.1:0-7631 GCA_039180245.1 Pseudomonadota bacterium
GATCGTTGAGCGTATGCGCCGAGACATTGTGGAGCGCGCCCATCACCGGCACGTCCGGGCCCAGCAGCGCTTGCGCGGCTTCGGTGGCCGAGCCCTCGGGCGGCATGTCGACCTTCTTTGCGTCGCCCTCCTTCAGGGGCACCACTATGTCGACCAGGATTTTGCCGGCAAGCCCGTCCTTAATGGCGCCAAGAGTTGCATTATGGCCCGACCAGGGCACCGCAAGGACCACCATTTCAGACGCCGCTGCCACGGCATCGGCATTGTCATGCCCGGTGATCGGCGCGCTGCCGTCGGGTAATTTTGCTTGCAACTCGGCGGCGATTTCGGCGGCGCGGACCGCATCCCGCGAGCCCAGGGCAACGGGCAGCCCGGCGCGGGCAAAGCGCAGCGCAAGGCCCTGTCCCTGCGGGCCGGTTCCACCGATTATGGCGAGTGTCATCGAAACATATCCTCATGGCCCGCGCGCAGAATATCACGTGCGGTGGTTGTGTCATGCGGGGTCCAGGCCAGGCCGCGCACCCGCACCAGCGGTGTTTTCGCGGATTTGGACACGACCAGACCGGACGCCGCGGCAAGTTCGTCGCACAAGGCCGGTTCGGTGACAAAAAGCGGTCGGCCCCAGGCGTCGTGCCCCCCGATCTCCGAGATTTTGGCCGGCACGCGGTAGAGGCCGATTGCGACATTGACCTGCCCCAACCGCCAGGGCCGACCGAACGTGTCGGTGATGACCACCCCGATGCGCACATCGAACCGCTCTTCCAGGCTGCGGCCCAGCCGCCGGGCGCTGGCATCGGGGTCGTCGGGCAGCGTGATGACGCGGTCCTCGCCCTCGACATTGGATTCGTCGACCGCCGCATTGGCCGAGATGAAGCCCAGCCGGTGCTCGCAGATCAGCGTGCCTTCGTTTTGTTCGGCCCGCTTGAAGGCGCGCACCACGCGCGCGCTCTGGCCCAGAATCACGTCGACCTTGGCGGGGTTCTTGTTGAGCTCGCCCGCAAGGCTGCATGCGCGCGGCGACGGGGTGACCGTGGCCAGATCAACGATATTGCCCTCGGCCTTCGAGACGATTTTATGCGCGATGCACAGAATGTCGCCGTCGCACAACCCGCCGGAGGCTTCGAGGCAGCGCGCCAGGATCCGGGCCAGATCGTCGCCGGGGCGCACATCGGGAATGCCGGGGATCGCCGCGAGCGTGACGCCAGCGCTCATGCCCGCAGCTCCGCAAGCGCGGGGACCTGGGCCATCGCACGGGTCAGGCAGGGCGCAGTGTCGATGTCAAAGCTCAGGCTTTCCAAGGGCATGACCATTGCGTGAAGTCCGCGTGCGGCGGCCTCGTCAAGATGGCGCAGGGCCGAGAGCGGGCCGTAGCGGAAGCGGATCGCGTCGGGCGGTGAGAGGAGAAGCGCGTTGGTGCCGCGATCGGTCGACGGGCAGAGGACCATGTCAGCCCTAGAGGCCAGCACCTGCTCAAGATCGCCTGCCAAGGGCGCGGCAAGATCCGCGGGCAGTATGCAGAGGCGGTCGTATCCCGCGGCGACGGCCCATGCCGCGGCCCGCTCTGCTGCCCCGGACAGACCGGCATTTTCGGGCTCGTCGATCACGGCAAAGCCATGCGCGGCGGCCAGGGCGGCGGCCTCGGCGCTTGCCGTCACCACGGCGAGGTCGGTTGAGCCGGTGCGTCCGAAGGGCTGGAGGAAGTCCAGAGTGCGACGGTACAAAAGCCGAACCAGCCGGTCGCGCTGCACATCGCTCAAATGGTCTGACAACCGCGTCTTGGCGCCGCCCACCGCCTTCATCGGCACCGTGATGAGGGTTCGTGTCATGCCGCGCGCCCGCCCATGCGTTGCCCGGCGCGTGCCAGGATCTCGCGCGCCAGCCGGGCCTTTCCGGCTGCATCGGGCATCAGAATGTCGGTGACATGCGCGCGCAGCCCCAGCGCCGCGATCTCGGCAGCAAGGCCGGCATCGGCGGTGTCGATCAAGAACTCCGCGACGAGGCTTTTGTAGAGATCGGCCACGCCGACCGCATCGGCGCGATGGCCCAGGCTCGCCATCATCCGGTCGGCCGGTCCTTTAACGACCTTGCCGGCAATCAGGGGCGATACGGCAAAGACCGGCGCAGACGCCGCGGCAAGGGCTGCGGCCATGCCCGGCAGATGGGTGATCGGCGCGATGCTGACCAGCGGATTGGACGGCGCGATGACCAACAGATCAGCCGCCGCGATCGCCTCCAACGCGGCTGAGGTCAGCGTTGCGGTCTCGATCCCCTCATAGCGCAGCTCAAGCACCTCGGGCGCGCATCTCTCGCGAACGAAATATTCCTGAAAGCTCAGCCATCCGGCGGCGCAGCGCACCCGGGTCTGAACGCGGTCATCGGTGGGCAGCACGATCTTTGCCGCGATGCCAAAGCGGCGTGCGATGTCGACCGTGATGTCGCTTGGGCTGTCGCCCTTTTGCAGTCGTGCGGTGCGGTAGATATGCAGGCCGAAATCGCGATCACCCAGAAACATCCAGCTCGGCGCACCAAGCTCGCTCAGCACATCGAGCGCCCGTCTGCCTTCATCGGCCACGCCCCAGCCCTGATCGCGGTTGATCCGGCCCGAGAGCGTGTAGAGCAGCGTGTCGATGTCGGGCGACACCCAGAGCCCATGAAACGCGTCGTCATCGGCAACATTGCCAATGACGCTCAGTGCGACATCGTCAAGGGCCGCGAACCCCTCGGCCATTTTGGCGCCGCCGACACCGCCAGCCAGCAGGGTGACGCGGATCATCGCGGCGGCTCCGGAAACATCTTCAGAAAGTCGAGCGGGTCGCCTCCGCCGCGCGGCACCAGCGGGACAAGATCGGCGGGGTCATGGTCGCGATAGGTTTCGACCCGATCATAGAGCGTGGTGCGGCGGACAGGCACGCGCCCGGCCGAGCGGATGATGTCGCACAGCTCGCGGCCCGTGATCTCCTGACCATGCCGGGCGCCGGCCGCGCGCGAGATGCTCTCGTTCATCAGCGTCCCGCCCAGATCGTTCACGCCGCGCGACAGCATCTGCCGGGCGCGCTCGGGGCCCAGTTTGGTCCAACTCACCTGAATGTTGTCGATATGGCCATGCAGCATGATCCGCGCCACGGCATGCATCAGATCCACCTCATCGGGCGTTGGACCCGGGCGCACGGTCTCGGGGCTGGCGGTGTAAAGCGGGCTGTCGCTGTGCACGAAGCTCAGTGGGACAAGCTCGGTGAAGCCGCCGGTTTCGCGCTGGATGTCACGCAGAAGCGCGAGATGCGCGGCCCAGTGTTCTGGGCCATCGACATGGCCATACATGATCGTGGCGCTGGATCGGATGCCGAGCTCATGGGCGGTGCGGATGATCTCCACCCATTGCTCGGCGCTGAGCTTGTTTTTGGTGAGCTTTTTGCGCACCTCGATATCGAGGATCTCGGCCGCGGTGCCGGGCATCGAGCCCAAGCCGCACTCCTTGAGATCGCGCAGAAAGGCGCGGTAGCTCATCTGTGATTTTTGCGCGCCGTACCAGATCTCAAAGGGCGAGAAGGCGTGGATGTGCATGTCCGGCAGCGCCGCTTTGAGGGCCAGGACGATGCTGCGATACTGGCTGCCGGGCATTTTGGGGTGCAGCCCGCCCTGAATGCAGACCTCGGTTGCGCCGCGATCCCACGCCTCCTGCGCCCGTGCGACGATCTGCGCGGGCTCAAGCCATTCGGCGCCGCTGTCCTCGATGCGCTTGGCAAAGCCGCAAAACCGGCAGCCCATATAGCAGATGTTGGTGAAGTTGATGTTGCGATTGACGACGAAACTGACTGTGTCGCCATTGGTCCGCGCACGCAGCGCATCGGCGGTTGCATAGATCGCCTCACGGTCAGCAGCGCGATCATCATGGCTGTCGCCGTCGCGGGTCCCAAAGAGTTCTATGGCCTGCGATGCGCTGATCTCTTTGCCCAGCAATGCGCGGTTGAGGATGCGCCAGATCGCGGGGCGCGCGGCCTCCAGCCGGCTTTGGAGCTCAACCGTCCGGCGGCGTTCGAACCGATGTCCGGTCGCGGTCATCCGATCGCCTCCAAATGCTGATCGCGTGCAAGGCCGTCGGGCCGGGCCATGGCGCGGATCCGTGCGGTGAGAGGCGGCTCAAGATCCGATCCCTGCGCCGCAACGAACCGCGGATAGACGGTCAGCCGCTCGGTCAGCGCAAACCCCGCCGCAGCACAGCTTTGCGCCAGCGCGCGCAGCTCGGGCCAGGTATGTTGGGGATTGATGAAGTCGATGGTCACCGGGCTGATCCCGCCCCAATCATTGATGCCCGCATCGAGATAGGCGATGTGGCGCTGCTGCAGATTGGGTGGCGCCTGAAGGCTGATCTGGGGGTCGAGGATCAGCCGGGCGGCGGCGATTGTCCGCAGCATGTCCTCAAGCGTCGGTTCGGGTTGCGCGGCCATCGCGATGTCCGGCTTGCGCTGGAAGTTCTGGATGATCACTTCCTGGATGTGGCCGTGGCGCCGATGCGCGGCATTGATCGCATGCAGCGCGTCGAGGCGTTCATCCCAGGTCTCGCCAATGCCGATCAGCAGGCCGGTTGTAAACGGCACGCCCTTGACGCCCGCACGTTCCAGCGTGCGCAAGCGCTGCACGGGCGTTTTGTCCGGGCAGGCGAAATGCGGCCCACCGGCCCGCATCAGCCGCCGGCTGACCGTCTCCAGCATCATGCCCATCGAGGCTGCGACCGGTTTGAGCAGGTCGATCTCATCTTCGGTCAGCGTGCCGGCATTGACATGCGGCAGAAGCGTCGTCTCCGACAGCACAAGCGCGCACATCGCGGCCAGATAGTCGGTCATGCGCGCATAGCCCAGCCGAGCCAGACCGGCACGCGCCGCCTCGTAACGCAGTTCGGGTTTCTCGCCGAGGCTGAAAAGCAGCTCCTTGCAGCCCTGCCGCTCGCCCCGCCGGGCGACGGCCAGAACCTGATCGGGCGTCATGATCTGCGCGGCGGGATCTTTGGGGTGCTTGACAAAGGTGCAGTACCCGCAGGTGTCGCGGCACATATTGGTCAGCGGCACGAAGACCTTGCGCGAATAGGTCACTTGTCGACCCCAGGCGTGATCGCGCAAAGCCGCGGCCTGGGCCATCAGCGCATGCGTCGTCATACCGCCAAATTGGATCGCGTCAGGTTTTGCCATTCGTCCCCCTCTGGCAAACCATGCGCGGGGTCCGGGCTCAATTCAACAGGTTTATCAACAGCTCAAATTGCGTCTCGGTATCGCGCCTAACAGGCCTTGGTTTGCCGAGTAAGATGCTGGGAGGCCGCCCCGAAGAGCGCTTGTCGAGATCTGGAATGGAGGCAGGCCACGGCATTGTATCGGAAGGCCGGTGGGCTGCGCTCCGGCCCGTTACAAGATTGGGGTGACACGCAAACCGGCCCCTGAGAACACAACACCGCACATCGAAGAGATCGCCAAGAATTGTGGCGGAACCTGCTCGCAAACGGGATGGTTTATGGCGAATTTGAGGATCATTGTGTCATTTGCCACTGGCCCAACACCGACTGGCCCAACACCGACTGGCCCAACACCGACTTGGCATAACCGGCGCGCCCTTATCTGCGACCGGCCCCGCTTCGCGCAGAGCCTCGATTGGGCATGGCTTCTTGCGCGAAGGCTCCGCTTGGACAACAACGGGTGGGCGCTTCGGCGCAGAGGCTTGGGCTGCATCAGGGCGACAGGGGAGACGGCATGGCGGAGCTGACGCTGGCGGCGATCGAAGCGGCCGAGACGATCGTGGGTGTTCGCTACACACCCGAAGAGCGGGCGCAGATGCTCGACAACCTTGAGGGACAGATTGCCGGTGCCGTCCTGCGCCGTCAGACCCCCTTTGCCAACGATCTGCCGATGGCCGCGCGTTTCGATCCACGTCTGGCCGGGTTTGAACCGCCGCGCCAGCCGGCGCGCGGCCATTGGGCCTTGCCCGACCCAGGCGCTTTGCCGTCGGATGATACCGACATCGCCTTTGCGCCGCTGACCGCTTTGGCGGCCTGGTTCAAGGCAGGCGTTCTGACCAGCCAGCGACTGACCGAGATTTATCTGGCCCGCATCGCGCGCCATGCGTCGGTGTTGGAGTGCTTTGTGACGGTGACCCCGGAGCTCGCCCGCGCCGAGGCCGCCGCCGCGGATCAGCTTTTTGCGGCCGGCGTTTGGCTGGGCCCTTTGCATGGCATGCCCTACGGTCTCAAAGACCTCTTTGACACTGCCGGCATCACGACAAGCTGGGGGGCGATGCCGTTCAAAGACCGGGTGCCGGCGGATGATGCGCGCATCGTCACCATGCTGCGCCGGTCCGGTGCGGTGCTCTTGGGCAAGACCACGCTCGGCGCATTGGCCTATGGCGACATCTGGTTTGGCGGCAAGACCCGCAACCCGTTCAACACCGCGGAGGGGGCATCGGGATCCTCGGCCGGGTCGGCATCGGCAACCGCAGCGGGGCTCTGCGCCTTCTCGATTGGCACCGAGACGTTGGGCTCGATCACCTCGCCCTCGCAGCGCTGCGGCACGACCGGGCTGCGCCCGACTTTCGGGCGGGTCAGTCGGGCAGGCGCCATGGCGCTGTGCTGGTCGCTCGACAAGATCGGCCCGATCTGTCGCGGCGTAGAAGACTGTGCCTTGGTGCTTCAGGGCATCAATGGCGGCGATCCTGGCGACCGGTCTTCGATCGACATGCCGTTCGGATTTGACCCGGGCGCCGGCGTTGAAGGGCTGCGTCTGGGTTATTTGCCGCAGGCCTTCGAGACGGCGGCCGGGGCCACGGAGATTGACCGCGCAGCCTTGGAGGCCGCGCGCGGGCTGGGGGCCGACCTGGTCGAGATCGCCCTGCCCGATTTGCCCTGGGGCGCGCTCTTCACAGTGCTTTACGCCGAAGCGGCGGCGGCTTTTGAAGAGCTGACGCTGAGCGATCGCGACGACATGCTGGTCTGGCAGACGGCTGGGGCTTGGCCCAACACCTTCCGCAAGGCGCGGTTTCTCTCGGCGGTCGATCTCGTGCAGGCCGACCGGTTGCGGTACCGCGCGATGCAAGCGCTCGATGACGTGTTTGCCGAGGTCGATCTGATGATCGGACCGTTTGCAACCAGCCCGATGCTGGTGGCCAGCAACTTCACCGGTCATCCCTGTCTGCATCTGCGCGCAGGCTTTTCCGATCTGCCGGCGCGCGATGACCCATCGCTCAAGGACGGGGCGCTACAGCTCGACGAGCCCGTGCCGAACGCGGCGCCGCGGCGGGTGCCGCAAGGCATCTCGCTCTGGGCCGGGCTGTTCGATGAGGCCCGTTTGATCAGTTTCGGGCGGCGGCTTGAGGCGGCGCTGAAAGTTGCGGGCGAACGACCTGCGCTCGATTGAAGTCCACGCTTGGATCGCTGCGTTGGCCCGCCATTGGCCCGCCGCGCGGCGCTAAGCTGGGGCCGAGGCGGGCAGTCTGGCCGGCGCGCGCAAATGGCAGGCGACGCGGTGGCCTTGGGCCAGCGGTGCCAGTGTCGGGGCCTCGCTCCGGCAAATCTCGGTGGCAATCGGACAGCGCGGATGAAACGCACATCCCGATGGCGGGTTCACAGGGCTTGGTACATCGCCGGTCAGGATCGC
>JBCDDO010000125.1:0-7630 GCA_039180245.1 Pseudomonadota bacterium
CCAAGGTCTGTGCCCCAAAGCCAATAGCAAGACCGACAATGCCGGCACCGGCAAAGAGCGGCGCCACATTGACCCCAAGCCGGGCGGCGATCAGCAAAAAGACCGAGGCGGCCACGACCAACAAAACGAAGCTGCGCACCAGCGGCAGCAAGGTGCCGAGGCGCGACGTGGCAGAGGCGCCGCCGCCCTCGTCGAGCTGCTCGGGGCCGGCATTCTCGTCAACCCCCTCTTGCGCGATGCGCCGATCCATCCAGATCCGGATCGCGTGATAGAGGATATAGCCGAAAAACGCCGTATCCAGGACATCTTGCAGGATGTTCCAGATCGAGCTTTCCTCGAAGATCGACGGCCCGATCCAGGCCCGGATCATGATGAAGCCGCCAACCCCGAGCGCAAAGAGCGATGCCGCACGGTGGGCGAGATCCTCAAAGCTCGTCATCCCGCGGCGCGGAATGCGCGGCGGGGCGAGGGGCTCATCCTCTTCGGTGCTGAAATCACCTTCGGGCGGCGGAAGGCGGCGCATTGTTGCAACACGGCCGCTGCCGCCCTCCTCATCGCCATCATTGTCCACATCCGCGGCATCCCCGGCAATGTCGGACGACGCAGTGTGGGCCGCCGTTTCCCGGGCAAGGCGTTTCTCTTCGGCAAACGCAGCGGCCGCGGCGGCGGCATTCAGACGGGCGCGGGCCCGGGCGCGGGTGAAGACCAGTTCAACCAGAAAGCCCAGCATCGCATAGACCACGATCGAGACCAGGAAGACCGAATAGGCCGCCACAAGCCCGGTGGGCGATTGCAGCCCCATGACCAGATCGTAGCTCTGCTCGACCCAAACGAAGGTCAGATAGACAATTGACGCCGGCATCCACAGCACCGACCCGGCCGAGGTGATCCACGAGCTGTCGGACCGGCTGCGCCCAGCCAGAACCGCGCCGGTGATCGCACGCCGATTGCGCACGATGAGCAGGACGAAAAAGGCCGTGGTGATGGTTCCGGCGACGAATTTAAGGAAGGCCACGACCTCGGGCTTTACCTCGATCATGTCGAGCCAGATACCGACCGCCATCGTAAAAATGCCGATCATCGTGCCGGCCGAAAAGAAGCGATACATGTAGATCGCATCGCCATCCGAAATGTGCGGCACCCGGTAGTTCGGCAGATAGGGCGAGATGATCATGCGCCAGGTCGTATCGACAAGGACATAGGCAAAAAACGAGCCCATGATGATGAAGCCGGTGCGAACCGTCGGCGGGTGTTCTTCGAAAAACGGCGTGCCGATGGCCATCGCGGTCAAGAAGGTCACGATGATGACGGCAACAGTGATGCCGACGCGTGTGGCCAGAACCGGCAGCTTTTGAATCAGGCCCCGCGGATTGGGGCGCTGCAGCCCGACCATGATTGGCCGACCGGCATAGATTGCCAGAATGATCCCGGCGCCGCGGCCGATGATCAGCAGGATCAGCACGAAAATGGTGACCCCGACGAAATAGGTCGGATCGCCACTGGGTGATTTTTCCGACATCGCCGCGACGATCTCGCGAAAGGTGTCCGGCACACTGTCGACGATACGGCGCAGGCGCTGCTGGAATATGTCGACCTGGCGGGTCGCGGTGTCGATCATCGCATTGGGCGACAGATCCTGAATGCGCCCGTAGGCCTCAAGATCCGGGGCCGCCGGAACTGTCGCCGGCGATTCCTCCGCCTCGGTCTCGTCGCTCGGCGTGATCGTCAGCGTTCCGTAATCGGTGATCGATTGCGCAAGAACGGGGGCCGGCAGGACCGATGCCAACAGCCCCAGCACGCCCGCGACAAATACCCACACGCAAAGGTCTCGACCGGGCCTGCGCCGTCGCGCCGTGTGGATCATGCGCTCCGGTGCTGTGCCATTGTCATGGCTGTCATCCAGCTTGGACATGTCGCTCAGCACTCCTTTGCCCGGCACGGCCGAGCATCTCGATATGTCAGAATAGGTCGTCTGAGCCGAGGTGAAAAGGTCACATGCGGTAAGATGTTGCGGCGCGGCGCGCGATATGGCTGTTTCCGGCGTCGCATCGACACCTGTTTGGGGTTTCGCCGGCATCGCTCGGCTCCTATAGTCGTCGCGGGATGGGACAGGCGCAAAAAAAGCGCGGATGATGCGGACCGAAGCACGGACCGAAAGAGGGGGCGCAGGATGATTGCACGCCGGGTCCTTCTCTACAGCCATGACACGTTCGGCCTGGGCCATATTCGCCGCACGCGGACCATCGCACAGGCGCTCGTTCAGGCAGATCCGCACCTGGCGGCGTTGATTGTGACGGGGTCGCCCGTGGCGGGGCGGTTCGACTTTCCGGCCAATGTCGATCATGTGCGGCTGCCCGGCGTCGTCAAACAGGCCGATGGCAGCTACGGCACCCACAATCTGGGGATACCCATTGACGAGACGGTGCTGCTGCGCAGCGAGATCCTTTCTGCCTCGGATCGGGCGTTTCTGCCCGACATGGTGATCGTCGACAAGGAGGCGTGGGGCTTTCGCAACGAATTGTCCGATATGCTGGGCGCAGCCCGATCCCGCGGCGCGCGCATTGTGCTGGGGTTGCGCGACGTCCTCGACGCGCCGGATGTGGTGCGGGCCGAATGGACGCGCAAGGGGCATATCGAGGCGATCGAGCGCTTTTATGACGAAATCTGGGTTTATGGCCTGCCGGAGATCTCGCGCCCCTTGGACGGTCTGGGCCTGTCGCCGCGCTGGCAGCGCGAGGGGCGGATCATCCATACCGGCTATCTGCGCCGGCATGTGCGGGGGCGCAGCCGGCCAGGCCGGGGCCAGCGCGACCCCTATATCCTGGTCACCGCAGGTGGTGGCGGCGATGGCGAACAGCTCGTCGACTGGGTGTTGTCGGCCTATGAGAGCGATCCCGACCTGTCGCCGCGCGCCGTGCTCGTCTATGGCCCGTTTTTGGGGCATGCGCATCGGGCCGAGTTCGACCGCCGCGCCACGGCCCTGGGCAAACGGGTGCAGGTGCTGAGCTTTGACAGCAAACTGGAGCGCTGGATGAAATATGCCAGCGGCATCGTGGCCATGTGCGGCTACAACACCTTCTGCGAGATCCTGTCCTTCGACAAGCCGGCCATTGTCGCGCCGCGCAATGTGCCGCGCGAAGAACAGCTGATCCGGGCGCGCTCGGCCGATGCGCTGGGATTGATGAAGCTGCTCGACGAGACGAAAACCGGCCGCGATCCACAGGTCATGGCCGCGGCGATCCGGGGTCTGCCCAAGCAACCGCTGCCCTCGCAAAACGCGCTGCCTGGCATGCTGGACGGACTTGACGTGATCGCCGAGCGGGTCCGCACCGGTCAGCGTTGGCGCCTGCCCCGGGCCGGAGAGTAACCATGCCTTTGGCAGACAGGCCAGCGACCGGCCCGGCCTTGGCCGTGGTGGTCAAGGGCTATCCCCGGCTTTCGGAGACCTTTATTGCGCAAGAGCTGCTGGCGCTTCAGTCCCGCGGCCTGCAATTCGACATCTGGTCGCTGCGCGCGCCCTATGACGATGTCGAACATCCCATGCATGCACAGATCGCGGCGCGGCGGCGCTACCTGCCCGACTATCTGCGGGATGCACCGCTGCGGGTGCTGCGCGGCTGGCGCAAGGCCCGGCGGATGCCCGGATTTGCCGCCGCCCAGGCCGCATGGCGTGCGGATTTGGCCCGCGATCGCAGCCGCAACCGGGTCCGCCGCTGGGGCCAGGCGCTTGTGCTGGCTGCTGAGCTGCCGGCTGGAACGCGGTTTCTCTATGCACATTTCCTGCACACACCGGCCTCGGTTGCGCGCTATGCCGGAATGATCCGGGGCATCGGCTGGGGCGTTTCGGCCCATGCCAAAGACATCTGGACGATCCCGGATTGGGAAAAGCGCGACAAGCTCGCCGAGGCCGCATTTGCCGTCACCTGCACGGCCAGCGGCGCGGCCCATCTGGCCGGGCTCGCGTCCGAGCGCGGGCGGGTGTGTCTGGCCTATCACGGGCTGGATCTGGCCCGGTTTCCACCGCCGCCGGAGCGCGGGCCGCAATCCGGAGCGTTTCGGCTGATCTCTGTGGGCCGGCTGGTGGCCAAGAAGGGCTATCCCGATTTGATCGACGCGCTGGCCCGGCTGCCCGAGACGCTCGACTGGCAGTTCACACATATCGGCGGCGGCCCGGAAAAGGAGAAGCTGTCAGCCCAAGCCGAAGCATTGGGGCTGACCGCACGGATCACCTGGATGGGTAAGCGCGACCAGGCTGCGGTGATCGCGGCCTTGCGGGCCGCCGATCTTTTCGTTCTGCCCTCGCGCATCGCGGCCGATGGCGACCGTGACGGGCTGCCCAATGTGCTGATGGAGGCGGCAAGCCAGCGCCTGCCGATCCTGTCGACCGCGGTTTCGGCGATTCCGGAGTTTTTGGAGGATGGCGTGCATGGCCGCTTGGTCGCCCCGGACGATCCGGCAGCGCTGGCCGAGGCGATCGCAGGGATGGCCGCCGACCCCGCCGGCCGCGCGCGCCTGGCCCGCACGGCGTTCGACCGGCTGCGTGAGGAATTCGGTATGAACCGGGGCATCGATCTGCTGGAGGAGCGGTTGCGCGCGGGGCTGGGCACCGCACCGAAACCCGCCACCTCTGCCGCGGTTCCCGCCCTGCCCTGAGCCAGATTTTGCGCCGCATCGCCTTTTACGCACCGCTCAAACCGCCCGACCATCCCACGCCCTCGGGCGATCGGCAGATCTCGCGGCTTTTTCTGGACGCCCTGCAGCGTGCGGAGTTCGAGCCCGTCATCGCCTCGCAGCTGAGGCTGCACGAGCCGAAAGGCGACGCTGCCGTCCAGGCGCGGCTGTCGGACGCGGCAACAGCCGAGGCAGACCGGCTGATCGCGGAATGGCGATCCGCCCCACCGCGGCTTTGGTTCACCTATCATTGCTATTGGAAGGCGCCGGATCTGATCGGCCCCAAAGTCAGCGCCGCGCTGGGCATTCCTTACGTGATCGCCGAGCCCAGCCACACACCCGCACGTTTGAACGGCGCTTGGGCAGGCTTCGCCCAGCATGCCCTGTCGGCATTTCTTCAGGCCGACCGGCTGATCGTGACCAAGCCCCGCGACATGACCGCGTTGCGTCGCATTGCCAGGGAGGGTCAGATTGTGCCGCTGCCGCCCTTCGTGGACCCTGGGCCGGACCCGCCCCCTTATCAGGCCGGGGACGAGCTGCGGCTGCTCGCGGTCGGAATGATGCGGCCGGGCGACAAGCTTGCCTCGTACCGCGCCTTGGCCGAGGCGTTGGCGTTTGTAAGCCGACCCTGGAGCCTGACGGTGGTCGGCGACGGGCCGGCGCGCGACGAAACCAGCGCGGCTCTTGCGTCTCACCAAAATGTCCGGTTTTTGGGCGCGCTTGGGCCGGCTGCGCTGCGCGATCTCTATCAGGCGCATGACGTGATGCTGTGGCCCGGCACTGGTGAGGGGATCGGCATGGTCTATCTGGAGGCGCAGGCCGCAGGCTGCCCGGCCCTGGCGGCGGCCTATCCCGGCCCGACAGCGGTGCTGGACCGGCCCGATCTGCCGGCGCCGGGCGACGCGCGCGGCTTTGCACAGGCGGCCGTCGCACTTGCACGCGACCCGCAGGCACGACAGCGCGCGCGCCGATTTGTGACCTCGCAACATGACCTGGGCGCTGCGGCGACGCGCCTTGGCGCCATCCTCAACCCGCTTTTGGCGCGGTCCGCGCCATGATCCGGATCGCCCTGCTGCGCCATTTTCCCACCGATTGGAACGCGGGAGGGCGGCTGCAGGGGCGGCGCGACATCCCGCTTTCAGCCGCTGGGCGGGCCGATCTTGCACAACACCGATTGCCGGAGGATTGGGCGGGCTGCCCGGTTGTCTCCAGCCCCCTGGCACGCGCCCGCGAAACCGCTCAGACGCTCGGACGCGGGCCGGTTCGGCTCGACGACAGGCTCATCGAGATGGATTTTGGTGCATGGGAAGGGCGCACCGCCCAGGAGTTGGAAAGCGACCCGCAAGCCCAGTATCGCCCGCTCGAAGACTGGGGCTGGGATTTCGCACCGCCCGGCGGCGAGAGCGCCGCTGCACTGGCCGAACGGCTCTGCGCGTGCCTGGCCGAACTCGACGGGCCGACCCTGGTGGTCACCCATCGCGGTGTCATCCGCTGTGCCCTGGCGCTCGCGTCGGGCTGGGGATATCGCGGCCCACAGCCGTTTCGGATCAAACGCGCAAGCCTGCACCCGGTAAGTCTTGGAAATGACGGCATGCCGATGGCTTACGACCCGCCCGAGCGGCTTGCCCCACGCATGATCGGAGAAGCGCCGCGGTGACGCCGCGCATCCTGATCGCGGTGACCCATCTGATGGGCTCGGGACATCTGGTGCGCATGGCGTCCCTCGCCCGCGCGCTGGCGGCGGCCGGCGCCGATGTCCGGCTGCTGGCGGGCGGACGACCGCTCGCCCATCTCGACCTGTCGGATGTGAGGGTCAGTTGGCTGCCGCCAGTGGCTTCGGACGGGCTCGATTATGCCCGCCTTCTGGATGCCGACGGGTTCGAGGTCACGCCGGCCTATCTTGCCCGGCGCCAGGACGCGGCCCTGGCCGCGCTCGCCCGCGTCGATCCGCATGTCTTGGTGACCGAGACCTGGCCTTTGGGGCGCGGCGCGCTGCGGGGCGAATACACCGCCTTGGCCGCGGCAGCGCGGCAAGCGGGGGCACGGCTCTGGGCCTCGGTGCGCGACATCCCCGAGCCGCCTTCGCCTAAAAAGGCGGCCCGGGCTGCAACGGCGCTTGCCGCGTTCGACGGGCTGATCGTCCATGGAGACCGGCGGATCCACGATCTGGCCGCCGACTGGACGCTGCCGGACGGGCTTGCCCTTCACTATGCGGGGCTGATCGCCGCGCCGCTGCCGGCCCCGATTCTCAGCGATGAGGTGCTGGTAGCGGTTGGCGGCGGCGGCATCGGCCGTACGGTCTTGGTCTGCGCGGCCGCAGCGGCAGGCCTCTCCGCACGGCCCTGGCGCCTGCTGGTCGGTGGCACTGATGCCGAGGCGTTCGCGCGCAGCCTGCCCGGCCCAGCGCGGGCCGAACCCGCCAGGTCCGATTACCGCGGACGGCTCGGCGGTGCAGCGGCTTCGGTCTCGCTTGCCGGCTACAACAGCGTCGCCGATCTGTTGCAATGCGCAACGCCCGCGATCGTTCTGCCCATGGCCGAGGCGGGCGAGCGCGAGCAGATCCTGCGGGGCGCGGCCCTGGCCGATCTGGGGCTCACGGTTCTCGATGCCGCAGCACTCACGCCAGACATGCTCAAACGCGCGGTGGAGACCAGCATCGCCTCCGGCCCGCGCAAGGCCGCCGGTCTGCCGCTCGACGGCGCAGCCCGCGCCGCGCGCCTCTTGATCGCGGCGGCCGCCACGGGCGGAGGGTGACCGCAGGCCGCATGGCCGCGCACCCGACCGGGGCCGCGGGGGCTCGATGCCCCCAAGGACCCGCCCCCGTTTCGAACGCTTACGAGTAGGGATCGAGCGCGTCGCGGATCCCGTCGCCCAAAAAGTTATAGGCCAGCACCACCAGGATCACCGGCGCCAGCGGCCACAGCACCCAGGGCGTGACCGTGATCGCCCCTTGCCCCAG
>JBCDDO010000126.1:0-7592 GCA_039180245.1 Pseudomonadota bacterium
AACCATGGCTGCACGCATTTCATCGTCGGGCGCGACCATGCCGGGCCGGGCAAGAACTCCGCCGGTGAAGACTTCTACGGCCCCTATGACGCGCAGGACCTCTTCAAGACCCATGCCGATCTCCTCGGCATGGGTCTTGAAGAGATCCTGCGCATCATAGGGGCCGTAAAAGTCTTCTCCGGCGGAGTTCTTGCCCGGCCCGGCATGGTCGCGCCCGACAATGAAATGCGTGCAGCCATGGTTGCGACGGATCAGCCCGTGCCACACTGCCTCTCGCGGCCCGGCCATGCGCATCGCCAGATTGAGCAGGCTCAGATGCGTGGTCTGCATGGGATATTGGTCCAGCACCGCTTCATAGCAGCGCACCCGGGTGAAATGATCGATATCGCCGGGTTTGGTGAGGCCGACCACCGGGTGGATCATCAAATTGGCCTGGGCTTCGCGCGCCGCCCGAAAGGTCAGCTCCTGATGCGCACGGTGCAGCGGGTTGCGGGTCTGAAAGGCCACAATGCGCCGCCAGCCCATTTTGCGGAAGAACGCGCGCAGCTCATTGGGCGTGTCGCGCCGGGCGCGGAAATCGTAATGCACCGGCTGCTGGATGCCGGTGATCGGCCCGCCCAGATAGACCGGACCGGCGGTGTTGTGCAGATAGTTCACCGAAGGATGCGCCAGATCGTCGGCCCCGAACACCTGGGACGCCTCGCGCGCCTTGTCGGGGCTCCATTTGTCGGTCACCGACATGATCGCCAGAATCACCCCCTCGGCATCGCGCAGCGCAATGTCCTGATCGGGCTCGATCTGATCGGCAAAGGCCGCAGAGACGTCGAGCGTGATCGGCATTGGCCACAGCGAGCCATCGGCCAGCCGCATGCCCTCGACCACGCCTTCGTAATCGGCGCGGCTCAAAAAGCCCTTGAGCGGGTTGAAGCCGCCATTCATCAACAGCTCCAGATCGCAGACCTGACGCGGCGTGAGATCCCAGGACGGCAGCTCAGCCGCCTCCAGCTTCAGTTTCGCCGCGCTGTCATAGGACACGTAAAGCTCGGGGATCGGCTGGACATTCGGCGTTGTCATGCGCTCTCTCTTGATGGCGGCGCGCCCCGCTGGGCGCGGTGAGGGCCGGGTCGCAGGGTCGGTTTGAATTGACGTTGACCGGCGGAATTTGGCGACGTTTCCTGCGATGCGCGCCTTGTGCCCAGTGTGATGTGGAAAAACAATTGGTGGGCTGTAAAAAACATTGCCTCCGCGGCGAGAGGTCTCATGGCGCATGGCGCAAACGCAACAAGTGTTAACGGCGATCCGGCCCGAATCTGGGTGATGCATGACGGTGTTCCCGGCCATGAAGCGCGCAGCCGCGGGGTTTTGGCCGCGCTTGCGCAGCTGGGGCCGGTGGCGCCGGTCTGGGTGGCCGGTGCGCTGCGCGGCAAGCTGGCCCGGGCTCTCATGATCGGCTGCGCTGCGACCGGGCCATTGCCGCGCCGGCTGACGCTTTGGGCCCATACGGCAAGGCTGCCGGACGGGCGGCCCGACCTGGTCATCGGTGCCGGCGGGCGCACCCAATTCCTGACCCTCGCACTTGCCAGGCAGTTTGGTGTCCCGTCGATCTTTGCCGGGCTGCCACGGCATCTGGACGGTGGGCGGTTTTCGGCCGTGATCGCGCCCTATCCAGTGCCTGGGCTGTACAACCTGATCGAACTTGAGATGCCGCTGTCCGAGGTGAGCCCAGAGGCCGCAGGCCAGGCCGGCGCCGCGCTGCGTGCCGAAGCTGGAACCGCGCCGGTCTGGGCGGTGCTGGTTGGCGGGGATGGCGGCGGCTATCGCTACAGCCAGGCGGACTGGGCGGCGTTGGCTGGTTGGCTTGCCGCCCGGGCGGCGGCTGCCGGCGCGCGTCTTTGCCTTGCCACATCGCGCAGGACCGGGGCCGAGGCCGAGGCGCGCTTGCTGGCGGATCTGCCGGCCTCCGGCCTTTTGCTGCGCAAGATATGGGGCGACGGCGCGCGCGGCGGGCTGCTGCCGATGATGGGCGCGGCAGATCTGATCGTTGCGACCGCCGACAGCGCCACGATGATCGGCGAAGCGGTCGCCACCGGGCGCCCTGTGCTGGTGCTGGAGCCCGCTGCGGCCCGGCCGGCCCCGCGCCATGTGCAGGTGCTGACAGGTCTCGCGGCGCGCGGGCGGATCGGGCGCCTTGCCCTGGCGGATCTGCCCGACACCGTTCCAAGCGGGGCGCTTCGGCCCATCGCGCAATCACCGCTCGACAGGTTGGCGGGCGCTCTGAAGCCCGTGGTGGACGAGGTCTTCGCGGCCAAAGCACAACCGCCCTTGCCCGAGACCGGCGGCATGTGATCAATCTGAGGCCAGACCGCGCCCGGGGGATAAGAGCGCGGGGCGCTGCCCGAGGAGACGTCATGGCCAACCCGCTTTACGATCGCCTGTTTGCTGCCCATGCGGGCCGGACCGACGCGTTTTTGCATGTGCCGGGTGGCGAGACGCTGAGCTACGCGACGTTTCTAGCCCAGGCAGCACAGCTCGCCCATGCCCTGCGCGGCCAGGGGCTTCGCCCCGGCGACCGGCTCGCCGCGCAGGTCGAAAAATCGCATCACGCACTTGCGCTCTATGCCGCCTGTGTCGAGACCGGCGCGGTGTTTCTGCCGCTCAACACGGCCTATACCGGCGCCGAATTGGGCTATTTTCTGACCGACAGCGCGGCGGGTCTTTTTGTGTGCGATCCTGGGCGGGCCGAGGCTTTGGCGGGCCCGGCCCAGGCGGCGGACGTGCCCCTGATGACCCTGGGTGCGACAGGCTCGGGCAGCCTTTTCGACGCAGCCAAGCGCCTTCCCACCGATCCATCGCCGGCAGACCGGTCGGAGGGCGATCTGGCCGCACTCCTCTACACCTCCGGCACCACCGGCCGGTCGAAAGGGGCGATGCTCTCGCAGCGAAATCTTTTGTCGAATGCCGAAACGCTGGCCGAGATCTGGCGCTTTTCCAAGGATGACGTGCTGCTGCACGCGCTGCCGATTTTTCACACTCATGGTCTTTTCGTGGCCACGAATGTCACGCTTGCCGCGGGCGGGTCGATGATCTTCCAGCCCAAATTCGACCCCGATGCGGTGTTTGCCGCGCTGCCGCAAGCCAGTGCCATGATGGGGGTGCCGACATTCTATACCCGGCTTTTGGCCGACCCGCGGCTGACGCGCGATGCGGTCGCGCATATGCGCCTCTTCGTCTCGGGCTCCGCCCCGCTTCTGGCCGAAACCCATGCGGGGTTCGAGGCCCGCACTGGCCATGCGATCCTGGAGCGGTACGGGATGACTGAAACCAATATGAACAGCTCCAACCCCTATGACGGCCCACGCCGGGCCGGCACGGTCGGCCAGTCTCTGCCCGGGGTGGAGATCCGGATCACCGATCCTGCGACCGGCGCGGCGGTGCCGCCGGGCGAGACCGGTTCGATTGAGGTGCGCGGCCCGAACGTATTTTCGGGCTATTGGCGCATGCCTGAGAAAACCGCGCAGGAGCTGCGACCCGACGGGTTCTTCATCACCGGCGATCTTGGGTGCATCGACGCGCAGGGATATCTGCAGATCGTCGGGCGCAGCAAGGATCTGATCATTTCGGGCGGCTACAACATCTATCCCAAGGAGATCGAGCTGTTGCTCGACGCGCAGCCCGGCGTCCTGGAAAGTGCTGTCATCGGCGTGCCGCATCCCGATTTCGGTGAAACGCCCGTGGCGCTGATTGTGGCCCATGCCGATGCCCAGCCGGACCTTGAGGCACTGGCCCAGGCAGTCGCAACCTCGCTGGCGCGCTTCAAACAGCCCAGGCGCATGATCCTGGTCGATGCCTTGCCGCGCAATGTGATGGGCAAGGTGCAAAAGAACGTCCTGCGCGACGCGCATGCGGGGCTTTTTCAACCCTGACGCGCCGCCGCACCCGGCCACGCATGGTCGGCAAAGGGCTTTCAGCCCTCCACGATTTGCGCGCCGGCATTCCGCTGGGCGGCCGCGGCCTTGGCGACCACGGCGGCGATCTCGGCCAATTGCGGCGCCAGCGGCGTGGTGCGGCGCCAGACCATGCCGATGGTGCGCGTGGGCTCGGGCGCCGGAAAGCGGTCGATCGACACATCGGCCGAGCGCGTTTCCACCGCCACTGCCATTTGTGGGATCAGCGTCACCCCCAACCCAGCCCCGACCATTTGCACCAGCGTTGAGAGCGAGCTGCCGTCGAGCCCGTCGCGGGGCAGGGCCGAACTCATGCCGCAAAAGGCAAGCGCCTGGTCGCGAAAGCAATGCCCTTCTTCCAGCAAAAGCAACCGCTGACCGCGCAGATCCCAGGCTGGCGGCACCGGCGCATCTGCATCGAGGCCCGGACGGACCAGCACGAAACGCTCGGTGAACAGCGCCGTCTCGGTCAGACCGGGCTCGGAGATCGGCAATGCAAGGATGGCGGTGTCGATGCGCCCGTCATGCAGCTCTTGGATCAGCCGGGGGGTCAGCGTCTCGCGCACATGAAGGTCGAGCCCGCGATGCTGCGCGGCCAGGGCCGAGACCACGCTGGGCAAGAGATAGGGTGCGACAGTGGGGATCACCCCGACCCGCAGCCGCCCGACCAGCCGGTCGCGCGCGGCGCGGGCAAGATCGCCGATCTCGTCGACCGCACACAGGATCTCACGCGCGCGCGCCGCGACCTCCTCGCCAAGCGCCGTCAGACGCACCTTGCGGGCGCCGCGTTCGAACAGCGCCACGCCAAGGCTCTCCTCCAGCTCCTTGATCTGCACCGAGAGCGCGGGCTGGGAGACCGCGCAGGCGGAGGCCGCGCGTCCGAAATGGCCATGTTCGGCAAGCGCGCCGACATAGCGAAGCTGTCGAAGGGTGAGATTCGTCATAATCAGACCTTATGGGAACGATCAAAAGAATCAACTTAAGCCAATGACCGTTCAATGCTAGAACCCAAGTCGTGGGGGGCAGCCGAAAGCCCCCTCCCGCATCTGGATTTGGAGAGAGAGAGATGGACGGAGCCGACGGCGAGGGCGCATGCCCGGTGACGGGCGCCAAAAGCAACCAAATGGGCAGCACGGCCAATCAGCGCTGGTGGCCCAACCAGCTGAACCTGAAGATCCTGCACCAGCATTCGCCCAAGGCCGACCCGATGGGCGAAGCGTTCGACTATGGCGCGGCGTTCAAGGGTCTCGATCTTGACGCGGTGCGCGCCGATCTCACCGCGCTGATGACCGACAGCCAAGCCTGGTGGCCGGCCGATTACGGGCATTACGGCCCCTTCTTCATCCGCATGGCCTGGCACAGTGCGGGGACCTACCGCATCTATGACGGCCGTGGCGGCGCCGGCTCGGGCACGCAGCGCTTTGCGCCGCTCAATTCCTGGCCCGACAATGGCAATCTGGACAAGGCGCGCCGGCTGCTCTGGCCGATCAAACAGAAATACGGCGCAGCCTTGTCCTGGGCCGATCTGATGATCCTGGCGGGCAATGTCGCGCTCGACACGATGGGGTTCAAAACCTTCGGGTTTGCCGGCGGCCGTGCCGATGTCTGGGAGCCGGAGGAGGACATCTATTGGGGCGCCGAGACCGAATGGCTCGCCACCTCCGACAATGAAAACAGCCGCTATTCGGGCACGCGCGATGTCAAAAGCGCCGATGCCGATGCCGGCAAACTGGAAGACCCGCTGGGCGCGGTGATGATGGGTCTGATCTATGTGAACCCGCAGGGACCCGATGCGGTGCCCGACCCGCAGGGCTCGGCCCATGACATCCGCGTGACCTTTGCGCGCATGGCAATGAATGACGAGGAGACCGTCGCGCTGGTCGCGGGGGGCCATACGTTTGGCAAAGCCCATGGCGCCGGGGCGGAATCGCATGTGGGGCCCGAGCCCGAGGGCGCGCCGCTGGAGGCGATGGGCACGGGCTGGCTGTCGAGCTATGCCTCGGGCCATGGCAAGGACACCATCACCAGCGGCATCGAAGGGCCGTGGACGGCCAACCCCACCAAATGGGATATGGGCTATTTCGATGTGCTCTTCGGCTATGATTGGGAGGTGACCAAAAGCCCCGCCGGCGCATGGCAATGGCAGGCAAAATCGCTGAAGACCGAGGATCATGCGCCGCAGGTCGACGGGTCGGGCGAGACCGTCGGGCTGATGATGACCACGGCCGACATGGCAATGCGGACAGACCCGTCCTATGCCAAGATCTCGCGCCATTTTCATGCCAATCCCGAGGTGTTTGCCGATGCGTTCGCGCGGGCCTGGTTCAAGCTCACCCACCGCGATATGGGCCCCAAACCGCGCTATCTGGGCGCCTTGGTGCCGGGGGAGGAGCTGATCTGGCAGGATCCGGTGCCGGCGGTCGATGCGCCGCTGGTCGGCGAGGCCGATATCGCCGCGCTGAAATCCACTCTGCTGGACAGCGGGCTCAGCGTGGCGCAGCTGGTGCGCACCGCCTGGGCGTCGGCCGCAACATTCCGCGGCACTGACAAGCGCGGCGGGGCAAATGGGGCCCGGCTGCGTCTGGCCCCGCAATCGGGCTGGGCGGTGAATGACCCGGGCGAGCTCGGCACGATCTTGCAGACGCTTTCGGGCATTCAGTCTGCGTTCAATGCCGAGGGTGCCGCGCAGATCTCGATGGCCGATCTGATCGTGCTGGGCGGGGTTGCGGCGGTCGAGGCCGCGGCCAAGGCGGCCGGGCATGACGTCACCGTGCCCTTCACGCCGGGGCGCACGGATGCAAGCGATGCGCAGACCGATGCCGACAGCTTTGCGGTGCTTGAGCCGAAGGCCGACGGGTTCCGCAACTATCTGCAGCCTGGTTTGCTGCGGGCTCCGGCCGAGCTGATGGTTGAGAAAGCCAATCTGCTCACCCTGTCGGCGCCGGAAATGACGGTGCTGGTGGGCGGGATGCGCGTGCTTGGTGCCAATACCGGCGGGTCGAGCCATGGCGTGATGACCGATCGGCCGGGTGTTCTGAGCACCGATTTCTTCGTGAACATCCTCGATATGGGCACCGAATGGGTGCCGGCCGAGGGTGGCAGTTTCGAGGGGCGCGATCGCGCCACGGGTGCGGTGAAATGGACCGGCACGGATGTCGATCTGGTCTTCGGCTCAAACTCGCAGCTGCGCGCGCTGTCGGAAGTCTATGCCTGTGCCGATGCGGGGGCCAAGTTCGTGGCCGATTTCGTCGCGGCCTGGACCAAGGTGATGATGCTCGACCGCTATGATGTGGCCTGATCCGCAGGCCTGACCAAAGCAAACGGAACGGGGGCCGCGTGGGCGGCACCCTTTTTTGTGCCGTTCGGCGCTCAGTCGTCTTTGACGGTGAGGGTTTTTGGCGCCGGGTCGGCCGGCTCGGAAGCGGCGAGCAGTCCGGCCATGCCATCCTGCATGCTGATGCCCACCTCCTCGCCGAGCTTTTTGAGCGCAGGCAGCTGCACGGCCATTGAGGCGATGGCATCGACCGCCTGCGTCACCGGGCTTCCGCCGCTGTGGCCGGCACTTGTGCCCGGGGCGCCGGGGGTCAGACCGCTGACCTGATGGATCTTGATCGAGTCGATCTTTTCGGCCGGTTTGACCATCTGCGC
>JBCDDO010000127.1:0-7576 GCA_039180245.1 Pseudomonadota bacterium
CGTTTTTCCGCGCGGCTCATGCTGCCCTGCTCGTCCAATGGCTCGGCAATGATCGAGCCCACGGTCATGCGCGGGTTCAGACAGGCCTGCGGGTCCTGGAAAATCATCTGCATGCGCGGGCGCATGCGGCGCAGCGCCTCGCCGGAGAGCTGGGCGATGTCCTTGTTCTCAAAAAGGATCCGGCCGGCGGTCGCCTCGTAAAGCCGCAGGATCGTGCGCCCGGCGGTGGATTTGCCGCAGCCGGATTCGCCGACCAGCCCGAGGGTCTCGCCGCGGGAGATCTCGAAGGTCAGCTCATCGACCGCCGAGATCACCCCGATCTGGCGCCGGAAAAGCCCGGAAAAAATCGGAAAATGCTTCGACAGCCCCTCAACCCGGACCAGCGGCGCGTCGCTGCGTTTGACAGCCCCGTCCGTTCCGGGTTTTTCCAAAATGGGCGCGTCGGTCATGTCGAACTCCCCTCACGCAGCCCACCTGTCGTTGCGTCCCACCAGCAGGCCACGCCATGCCCGGGGCCGGCCTCTGTCAATGCGGGATTCGCCGCGTCGCAGCGCTCCAAGACATGGGTGCAGCGCGGCGCGAAGGGACAGCTGCGGGGCGCATTGGCGACGATGGGCGGCTGGCCAGGGATCGAGCGCAGCCGCGCGTCACGCCCGGTCTCGCCGGAGGGCAGGGTTTGCAGCAGCGCCCTTGTGTAGGGGTGGCGCGGATCGGCGAAAAGCTGGTCGACCGGTGCCATCTCGACGATCTGGCCACCATACATCACCATCACCCGGTCGGCGATGCCAGCGACCACGCCCAGATCATGGGTGACCCAGATGATCGCCATGCCGATCTCTTCGCGCAGCTTCTTGACCAGATCGAGGATCTGCGCCTGGATCGTGACATCGAGCGCGGTGGTCGGCTCGTCGGCGATCAGCAGCTTGGGATCGCAGGCCAGGGCAATGGCGATCATCACCCGCTGGCGCATCCCGCCCGAAAACTGATGCGGAAAATCGTCAAGCCGGGCGGCCGGCTGCGGAATGCCGACCAGCGCCAAAAGCTCGGCCGCGCGGGTGCGGGCGGCCTTTTTCGACAGGCCCATATGCACGCGCAGCGGTTCGGTGAGCTGGTAGCCGACGGTCAGGACCGGGTTGAGCGAGGTCATCGGATCCTGAAACACAAAGCCGACCGACCCGCCGCGCACTGCGCGCAACGCCTCGTCGGAGAGGGTCAGCAGGTCGATGCCGTCCAGCGCCACCCGCCCCGCCATGATCCGCGCCGGCGGCATCGGCAGCAGCCGCAACAGCGACATCATTGTCACGCTCTTGCCCGAGCCGCTCTCGCCGACCACGCCCAAAAGCTCGCCCGGTCGGAGTGAAAAGCTGACATTGTTGACCGCATGGACCTCGCCGTCCTGCGTGCCAAACACGGTCTTTAGATCCGACACCTCAAGGATCGGCGCCTGTTCCTGCGCAGTCGCTGCGTCCATTGGCACGCGGCACCCCTTATCCCAGCCCTTTGCCAACTCAAGCCTTAACCTAAGGCATGTGCAACTGAAAAATGCAAAGATACAGAGGGTTTTGCCCGTATGCGCGGCGTTGCGGCGGCGCTGCCTGCTGGCTGCGCATTCGGCAAAGTGAACGGCCCGCGCGCTTGACCTCTGGACGGCGCGGCTGTGCCGCACGATCTTTCCTGCAGTACCGAAATGACGGAGGGCGGCGCCGCCGCGATCTTGCCATGACCCACCATCCGCATATCCCAAACCACCCGGCCAGAGCCACCGCTGTTGCCAGTGCCAAGGCCGCGTCCACTGGCACTGACAGCGCCGCGCTCGCCGGCCAGCTGCGCGGGCGGGCAGGCGCCGGCCTCACCCGCCGCGGTCTTCTGGCACTGGGCGGTGCGGCGCTGGCCGCGCCTCTGCTCGGGCGGCCCGTGCAGGCAATGCCGGATGGCGCGCAGATCACACGGATGGCCCGGGGGCTCGACGAGCCCTGGTCGCTGGCCTTTCTGCCCGACGGTGCCTTCCTGGTGACCGAGCGGGACGGTCGGCTGTCGCTGTTTTCACCGCAGGGCGGGCAGCCGGTGTCGGTGGCTGGCGTGCCCGAGGTCGCGGCGCGCGGCCAGGGCGGGCTTTTCGATGTGATGGTCCCGCGGGATTTCGCGTCCACCCGCGCGGTCTATCTGGTCTGGGCCAAGCGTCAGCGCGGCGGCGCCGGCACGGCGTTGGGCGTGGGTCGGCTGACCGAAACCGGCGACCGGCTTGAGGATTTTCAGGTGGTGTTCGAGATGGCGGCAGGCACCAGCGGCGGCCGGCATTTCGGCGGCCGGGTGGTCGAGATGCCCGACGGCACGCTGGTGCTGACCACCGGCGATCGCGGCGACCGGCCCACGGCCCAGGATCTGGCCAGCCATGCCGGCAAACTGATCCGGCTGAACCGCGACGGCTCGGTGCCGCCGGACAACCCGTTCCTGGGCCGGGCCGATCTGGTGCTGCCCGAGATCCTGAGCTATGGGCACCGCAATGCGCAGGGCCTAGCGCTCGACGCACAGGGGCAGCTTTGGACCTCGGCGCATGGCGCGCGGGGCGGCGATGAGGTCAACCTGATCCAGCCGGGCGCGAATTACGGCTGGCCGGTGATCTCCTATGGCCGGCATTATTCGGGCCTGCGCATCGGCGAGGGGAGCGAAAAGCCCGGCATGGAGCAGCCCAAGCATTACTGGGACCCGTCGATTGCGCCCTCTGGCCACGCCATCCTCTCGGACCGGATGTTTCCCGAATGGGCCGGGCGGCATGTGATCGGCAGCCTGAAATTCGACTATATCGCAGTGCTCGATCCGCGCGTGCCGGCCGAAACCGGCTGGGCCGAAACCCCGATCAAAAGCGCCGAGACCCGCCGCGTGCGCGATGTGCGCGAGGCGCCGGACGGGGCGATCTGGTTCCTGTCAGTGGGCCAGGGGGCGGTCTATCGGATTGGCCGCGGCACCGCCTGAACGATGCAAATCTACCGCGCCCGTGCCCCAGGCGCGATGGCGGTGCGATGGGCTCTTGTGCCGTGCCGCGGATCGGGATGTGATCGGGCGACCCACGATCAGTGAAGGAGGCGGCCCCGTGACCTGGACCCCGGAAAAGCTCGACGCCCTGCGTGCCAAGTATCAAAACGCGGCACCCGGCGAGGTCACCGACCCCGGGTTTTCCAAGATTGCCGAGCATATCTTTGCCGGCGGTCGGCGGGCAGCGCCCTTTGGCGGCATTCCCACCCTGCTCAACGCCCCCGCCGCCTCGCCCGAGGCGCTGGCGGATCTGCAGGTGGCGCTTTTTGGCGTGCCGATGGACAATGGCGTGACCAACCGGCCCGGCACCCGGTTCGGCCCGCGCGCCTTGCGGGCGATCGAGCGGATCGGCCCCTATAACCATGTGCTTGGGGTCGCACCGGTGCACCAGCTTGCCGTGGCCGATATCGGCGATGTCGCCTTTACCTCGCGCTTTAAGCTCGAGGAGAGCCATGCCGATATCGAGGCCTTTGTCGATCGCATCCTGGAGGCCGGCAGCCTACCGCTTGCCGCGGGCGGGGATCATTCCATCACCCACCCGATCCTGCGCAGTGTCGGGCGCGACGCGCCGGTCGGGCTGATCCATATCGACGCGCATTGCGACACATCGGGCGAGTACGATCTGACGCGGTTTCACCATGGCGCGCCGTTTCGCGCCGCGGTGCTCGATGGGGTGCTCGACCCCACGCGTACGGTGCAGATCGGCATTCGCGGCGCGTCGGAATGGCTGTGGGAGTTCTCCTATGAAAGCGGCATGACGGTGATTCATGCCGAGGAGATCGACCGGCTGGGCCTGGAGGCGGTGATCGGCAAGGCCCGCGCGGTGATCGGCGACGGCCCCTGCTATCTGAGCTTTGACATCGACAGTCTGGACCCGGCCTTTGCGCCGGGCACCGGCACGCCCGAGGTCGGTGGGCTGAGCACGCGGGAGGCGCAGGCGATTTTGCGCGGCATGAAAGGGGCCAATATCGTGGGCGGCGATCTGGTCGAGGTCGCCCCGCAATATGATGCCACCACCAACACCGCCCAGGCCGGGGGGCAGCTTTTGTTCGAGATCCTCAGCCTGATGGCCTTCAGCCCGTCTTTGCCGGCACGACGCTGAGAGTTGGCGCTGAGGGTTGGCGCTGAGGGTTGGCGCGCCCCTGCGTGGGGCTGGCGCACAAGGGGTCAGTTCGGGATGCCGGGGCCGTCCCACATGAAAAAGCCGCCGCTGCGGTCCAGCGTCAGCTCGCCCAGACGCGCCATCAGGCCGGCGGCGCTTTCTTCCATGCCGATGGCCGCCTGGGCGCCGCCCATATCGGTGCGCACCCAGCCCGGGTGATAGGCGGCGACAGCGATGCCGTCGCCTTTCAAGTCCAGCGCCAGGTTGACCGCCAGATTGGTCGCGGCGGCCTTTGAGGCACGGTAGATATAGCTGCCGCCCCCGGCGCGTTCGGATGAGCCCATCTGCGAGGAGATCACGCCGATCCGCGGCCTTCCCCCGACATGCCCCGCGCGTCGCAGCGCCGGCAGGAGCGCCTCGATGGTCAGGAACACGCCGGCGACATTGACCGCAAAGGTCCGCGCCCAGGCCTCGGCGGCAAAGGCCGGCTCGCCGATCCGCCCGCGGCCTTCATAGATGCCGGCATTGCAGACCAGAATGTCGACCGGCCGGTCGCCCAGGGCGGTGGCCAGGGCTGCCGGGCCAGCGGCGTCGGTGACATCGAGCGCCATGGTCTCGACCCCCGGGATCGGGTCGGCCGCGCCCCGCTGCGTGCCGATCACAGAGAGCCCCTGCGCAGAGGCCGCCTCGGCCAGCGCGCGGCCGATGCCGCGGCTCGCGCCGGTGATCAATATGGTCTCGCTCATCGCGCCCTCCATCTCTTCGCTTTGCGCACCAGCCTTTTGGATGTCGGATCGGACCGGTCGTCCGCAGGCCTGCGCCGCGGCATCAGCCCAGGATCAGCGCGACCAGCAGGAAGGCAAGCCCGAAAGCCGCCAGACCGACCGATGCAAGGTTCAGTGCCACCAGGCCCTGCAGCCGTGCCCGCGCCTCGGCCTCCGCAATGCCGTCGCGGCGCAGGCCGCGCGCGATCAGGATGCAGCGTGCCAGCCCGGCCAGACCCACAAGGGTGAGCGCGAGGCCTGCCCAGAAGAGAAGTGCCATGGTGCATGCCTTTCGGCCCAGATGCCGTTCCGAGAGCCAGCTAGCGCGGTCTTGGCCCCAGGGCAAGCCGTTCGCGCGGGCAGGCCGTTCGCGTGGGCTGGCTCTTGCCGCGCCGGCCCGGGCTGCCTATAGCCCGCGGGCGGAGCACGGTTGCGGGCAAAAGGAGATCCGGGTGGACGACACGACGCAAACCCCAGAGGACGAGACGGAGTCGGACAGCTACCGGATCACGGTGGGCGAGCTGCGCCAATTCGTGGAGCGGTTCGAGCGGCTGGAGGCCGAAAAGCGCGACATTGCCGACCAGCAAAAGGAGGTGATGGCCGAGGCACGGGCCCGCGGCTATGACACCAAGGCGATGCGCAAGGTGATCGCCCTGCGCCGCAAGGATCCCCAGGAAGTTTCGGAAGAGGACGCGGTGCTGCAGCTCTATCGCGAGGCGCTCGGGCTTTAGCGAGCCGTCTTCGAACGCCTGGGTCGCGAACGGTCCCGGAGCGGCCAAAACTCACACGCCCGGTCGCTGACGGGACCACTTTTTGAGCCGACGCACGCCGTCCCAGCGCTCTGCTTCGGCGCCAGGGCCGCGGACGAAGCCGGCCAGGGCTGAGCGGTCCGGGGTCCGGATCCCGTCGCCCTGGCATCGGCCTCCAGACCCGCGCCAGGGCATCTCTTCTGCCCCATCACTGCCGCCTTTGGGCGGTTTTTTGCCGCCTGGCCGGGGCGATCTGCGCCAGGATCACAGGGCTTTGACGTTGTTTCCGGCGCGAAACCGCCTAGGTTGCAGGTCACGACGGCGCGGAGGGCCCTGAATGTCGCTCACGCGGCAAATCCTATTGTCGGTGATTGTTGTGGCCGCCGCGATTGTCGGCGCAGCCAGCATCAGCGGAGCCGCGCGCGGCGTTCTGGCGCGCATCGGCATCGATGCAGCCCCGCTGGCGCTGATCCCGGGCCCGCCATCCGAGGCACCCGCGCGCCCGTCGCGCCGGGCCGTCCAAGTGATCACCGCCCAGGTCGCACAGCTTCAGACCGCCGCCGAGCTGCGCACCATCGGCACCGGCCGGGCGCTGCGTTCGGTTGCGGTCTATCCCCGCGATGTCGGGCTCGTCGAGACCTTCACCTTGCAGCCGGGCGTGCAGGTGGCCGAGGGCGAGATCTTGGCGGCCCTGGACCAGGACGAGGAGGTCATCGCCCTGCGCCGGGCCGAGATCGCGCTCGAAAAGGCCCAGACCGATGTGGCCCGCTACACCCAGCTTGCCGGGCGAAACGCCGCCGCGCAGGTCACCCTGGACGATGCCGAACGGGCCTATCAGGAGGCCGAGCTTGACGTGACCGCAGCCCGGCTGGCGCTGGAACATCGGCTGGTGCGGGCGCCGATTGCCGGCATTCCGGGCATTGCCGAGGTCGAGATCGGCGATTTTTTGCGCGCCGACACCCGCATCGCGGTCATCGACGACCGCAGCAAGCTGCGCATCGACATCGACGTGCCGGAGCGCTTTGCCGCCCGCATCAGCATCGGCCAGCCCATCGAGGCGCGCACCGTGGCGCTGCCGGGCCAGCTGTTCTCGGGTGAGATCATCGCGATCGACAACCAGCTCGACCCGCAAAGCCGGACACTGCATCTGCAGGCGGTCATCGAGAATGCCGGCGACGCGCTGCGCCCTGGGTTTTCCTTTTCGGTCATTTTGCGGTTTCCCGGCGTTGCTATGCCCGCGGTCCCGGCCCTGTCCGTGCAATGGGATGCCGGCGGCGCCTATGTCTGGGCCGTGCGTGACAGCAAAGCGGCCCGTGTGCCGGTTTCGGTCGTCGAGCGCCGGGCCGACCAGGTGCTGGTGCGCGGCGAGATCGCGCCGGGCGATGTGGTGGTGACCGAAGGGGTCCACAATCTGCGCCCAGGTGTTGAGGTGGCCGATGCTGCCGACGCCTCGGCCGGCTGAGCCGCAGATGCCGTCCCCACGCCAGGAGGCGGTGCGCATATCGGCCGCACGCATCGCCGAGGCCGAGCGCAGTCTGCCGCCGGCCATGCGCGACGGCGCGGGCGCCTTTACGGGGCTCTTCGTGCGCCGGCCAGTGCTGGCGCTGGTCATCAACCTGCTGATCGTCGTGGTCGGGCTTGCCGCCTATCTGGGGGTCGAGATCCGCGAGCTGCCCGATATCGACCGCCCTGTCGTGACCATCACCACCACCTATCCCGGCGCCGCACCCGCAACGATCGACCGCGAGATCACCGAGATTGTCGAGAGCGCGTCGAGCCGCGTGCCGGGGATCGTGACGATCAATGCCTCCTCGCGCTTCGGGCGCAGCCGGGTGACGGTGGAGTTCGGATCGGAGGTCGATATCGACCGGGCCGCGGGCGATCTGCGCGACGCCATCAGCCGGGTGCTGAGCGATCTGCCCGATGAG
>JBCDDO010000128.1:0-7560 GCA_039180245.1 Pseudomonadota bacterium
AGCAGCGGCGCCGTGGTCTCGGGCTTTTATTCGATGGGCGATGGCGATGACGAGCTGGAGCTCTTTCGCCCCGGCACCGCGAATATGGGCGCGGGCACCGATTATCTCTACTATGCCAATCTCGCGGCCGAAGCCGGGGCGACGCTGATCGGCGGGCTGGGCGATGACACCATCGAGATCACCGCGGGCACCGATCTTGTCATCGATGGCGGCGCGAATGGCATCGAGGACCGGCCGGGCACCGATTTCAACGACACCGACTGGCTGCTGATCGACCCCACGCTGGTTGGCGCGGTGACCATCAACATGGTTGCCGGCACCCTGTCGGGCGCCATCACGGGCACCTTTACCAGCATCGAAAAGGTCAATGGCACCCGCGCCAGCGACCTGATCCTGGGCAGCGATGTCGACAACCAGCTGATGGGCGCCGATGGCGACGACACATTGCTGGGCCGCGAAGGGTCCGACAACATCTATGGCGGTGCGGGGGCCGACACGATCCGCGGCGACGAGGGCGACGACAACATCTTCGGCGGCGCGGGCAGCGACGTGATCTATGGCGGCGATGACGACGAAAGCGGCGACACCATCTCCTGGTCGTTCTTTTCGCCCATCGGCGAGGTCCAGGAATCGGGCTTTGGCGATCTGGAGGTCGATCTGCGCAACGGCACGGCGCTGCTGACCTGGTCCAGCGGTTCGGAGATCGACACCCTTTTTGGCATCGAGAACGTGATCGGCGGGGTCGGCGAGGACAGCCTGACCGGCGACAACCAGTCAAACGTACTGTCGGGCGGGGCCGACAATGACCAGCTCTACGGGCTGGGCGGCGATGATGTGCTCAACACCGGCGACGGGTCGGACTCGGCCTTTGGCGGGGCGGGCAATGACACGGTCAATGTCGGCGATGGCGGGCTTGTGGCGCATGGCGGCGACGGGTTCGACACGCTCAATCTGGGCGAGCTGATCGGCACCATCACCTATGATTTTGCCACCGATGTGCTGAGCGGTACGATCGAGGTCGACATTCCCGTCTGGGCCGATACCGGCACAACCGAGTTTCGCGATGGCGGGCTGACCCCGTCGCAGGTGCTGGAGGCGGATCCGCTCTTTCACAACGATGCCACGGACCCAGACCGGGTGCTGCCCGACACGCCCGAGACCAAGATCATCCAGACGCTGTCGTCGCGCGTCTTCAATGGCGTGGCGGAGAGCTTTGAGCGGGTGCAGGGCGGCACGGCGACCCTGACGGTGCTGGTCACGCAGGAGCGCGAGGTCGTGCTGGGCGGTGCTGAGTCGATCGAGATTGTCTCGTTTGCCAATGAGATCCGCGGCGTGACCTACAACATGGCCACCGAAACCGGCACCAGCCCGTTCATCACCAATGACGTCTATGTCGATATCGACGGGCTGGAGGGGACCAGCGAGGACGACACGCTGCTCGGCGATGCCAATGACAACACGCTTTATGGCGGCTCGGCCGGGGATGACACGCTGACCGGCAGCGACGGCAATGATCTGCTGGTCAATCTCAACGGCACCTCGACGCTGTTTGGCGGCAATGACGACGATGTCTTCATGCTGGGCAATGGCGGCGACACGGTCCGCGGCGGCGACGGGCATGACCGCGTCGTGATCGAGGATATGGCCGGGGCGAATGCCAATGACACGGTGATCAACCTGCTCACCAATTCCGGGCAGGGTTTTTACGGCCGCGACAAGAATTTTGCCCAGATCGAGGAATATGCCTTCCTCTTTGAGGAGCGCGGCACGATCACGGCCACCAACGCGGCCGACATTATCGAGCTTGCCGGGCCGAAGATCTTCCGCGCGCTGGGCGGCGATGACGAGGTTCGCATCGGCGCCGACACGGTCGGCCTGTCGCTGGATGGCGGCGGCGGGACCGATCTGCTGGACTTTACCGCGCGCCAGCGCGATCTGACCGTCTCGCTCAGCTCGGAATCGCTCAATGACGATGGCAACCGGGCCCGGGTGCGCGGTTTTGAAAATGTCGATGGCGGCGATGGCGACGATCTCATCGTCGGGTCGTCCCTGCGCAACATCATCGATAGCGGGCTGGGCAATGATCGGGTGCTGGGCGCGGCGGGCGATGATTTCATCGATGGCAATGAGGGCGATGACGTGCTCTTCGGCAATACCGGCAACGACCTGATCATCGGCGGGCTGGGCGATGATGTGCTCTATGGCGGTGGCGGGGTCGACCGGTTCCTGTTCGTGGAAGGGGATGGCAATGACATCATCCGCGATTTCCAGGACAATGCCGACAAGATCTGGATCCGCGGCGGCTACAGCTTTGCCGATCTGACCATCGAAGATACCGGCCCGCATGTGCTGGTGAGTTTCGAGCTCAACGACATCACCATCCACAACACCGATGCAGAGCGAATCACCGCCTCCGATTTCATCTTCTCGTAGAGAGGGTCGAGGTCTTAGCGAGACGGGGTGGGGGCCCCGCGCCTGTCGTCCGGCGTTTTTGGGCGGCAGGCACCCCATTTTCCGCAGCATTCCGGCAGCGCATCGGATCTGCCGGCGCCCCAATGCAGCAGCGCAGGTTGGATCTGAGCGTGGCATGCGCGGCCTGGCGCAGACCCCGGGTCAGATTATGATTTCCGTTCCCGGCCAATTGGCGTAAGCCTCACCGAAGGTTGAAGCTTGGGGGCGTCACATGCCGGGTGGAGCGATGTGGCGAGGCCGGCTCGCCTTGCCTCTCATCATCGCGCTGAGTGCAGGATGCAGCCAGGATGAGGGTTTTGGCGAGGTCGAGCCGCCCGCGACGTTCATAGAAGACTATGAGGTGGTGCTGGAAAACGCGCCCCAGGACGACATCGCCGATGTCGCCGAGGCCGCGCTCGAGGTTTATCTGCGCCAGGATGACGGCGCGAATTCCCGCGCCTTTCTGGTCCAGCGGGCGCAGGGCGATCTGGACACGCTGCGGCGGCTTTTGCGCTCGCGCGGGTATTTCGAGGGCGATGCCACCGTCGAGGTCTCGCCGCCCGAGGCCGAGGAGGTGACGCTGACCTTCCGGCTCGATCCCGGCCCGCTCTACACGCTTGCCGATCACCGGGTCGAGCTGACCGAGCTGGGCGACCCGCCGCCCCAGATCGACCTTGCCCGGCTTGGCTCGCCGATCGGCGGTCCGGCGGTGGCCGAGGCCATTCTTCAGGCTGAGACCAGGGCGGTGGGCCGATTGCGGCTGGCCGGCTTTGCCTATGCGCGGTTTTCCGAGCGCGATGCGGTGGCCGATCCCGAAACCAAGACCATCGAGGTGACCAGCCTGATCCAGGCCGGCCGGCGTTATGAGATCGGCGAGATCGGGTTTGAGGGGGTGACCGCGGTCGAGGACGCGTATCTGCGCACCTATTTCGAGATCGCGCCGGGCGATCAGTTCAACGGCGCCAAGCTGCGCGAGACCCAGCGCCGGCTGCGCGACACGGGGCTTTTCACCTCGGTGCGCATCGCCCGCCCGCCGGAGCCGCCGGAAGACGGGATCTTGCCGCTGACCATCAAGGTCGAAGAGCGCAAACCGCGCACCGTGACGGCCGGGCTGCGCTATGACACCGATGAAGGCCCCGAGGCATTCGGCCGGGTCACCCATCGCAACCTTTTGGGCCGCAACGAGACCGCCACGGCCGAGGCGACCGCTGGGCTGGAGGAGCAGTCGATTGCTCTGCGCTACCGCGAGCCGCAATATCTGCGCGACCGGCAGGCGCTGGTGGCCAGCATCGAGGTCGAGCGCGAGAATGCCGATGCCTTCGATGCGCTCAGCACCACGCTTCACCTGGGCTTGGAGCGCGAGCTGACGCCGCGCTGGACCGTCGGGCTGGGTGTCAGCGCCGAGATTGCGCGCATCCGCGATGAGGGCGAGACCACCGACAGCCAGCTTTTCGGTGTGCCGGCCTATCTGATCTATGACAGCACCGAAGATCTGCTCGATCCCAAGCAGGGCCTGCGCGCGCGGCTTGAAGCCACGCCCTATACGGGGTTTTCCGAGGATCCGGTCGGGTTCTTCGTGCTCGACGTGACCGCCTCGACCTATATCTCGCTCACCCGCGATGGTGCCTATGTGTTGGCGCTGCGGGGCCGGGCGGCCAGCATTCTGGGCGCCACGCTCGATGATGTGCCGGCGACCAATCGGCTTTACGGCGGCGGCGATCAATCGGTGCGCGGCTATGCCGAGGATTTCGTCGGCCCGCTCGATCCGTTCAACGATCCGGTCGGCGGGCGCGCGGCGCTGGAGGCCGGGATCGAGCTGCGGGCGCGGATCTGGGGCGATCTGGGCGGGGTGGTGTTCGTTGATGCCGGCAGCATCACCGAGGCGCAGGCGCCGGATTTTCGCAACGGCATCCAGGTCGCCGCCGGGCTGGGCCTGCGCTATTACTCGCCCGTCGGCCCGCTGCGCTTCGATGTCGGCGTGCCGCTCGACGCCCGCGACGCCGACGATCCGTTCCAGTTCTACATCTCCATCGGACAGGCTTTCTGATGCGCGCATTCCTCATCGCCCTTCTGGCAGTGCTGTTTTTGCCCCTGGCGCTTGCCGCGCCGACCCGGGCGGAAACCTCGATCTTCGATGTGCGCAGCCAGCTTGTGCAGCTCTTGCTCAGCCAGATCTCGACGCCCGGCTCGTTTGAGGTGACGGTCGAGACGGTCGAAAGCCCCGGCGAGGGGGTGACCCAGCTGCTGGGGCTCAAGGTTTCCGACCAGGCCGGCATCTGGGCCGAGGCGGCCGAGGTCTCCCTGCAATGGGACGCCTCGCGGCTGTTGTCGGGCGAGCTCGACGTGCCGCTCATTTTGGTGCGCGATCTCATCGTCACCCGCGGGCCGGCCGAGGGGGCCGAGGCGCCGGAGCTGCGCGAAAGCGACGATCCGCCCGGCGCAGTCTCGCCCTTTGACTGGCCGCGCGCGCCGGTTGCGGTGATCCTGCGCGAAATGCGGCTGGAGAACATCGTGCTGGAGGCGCCGGTTCTGGGCCATGCCATTGCCTTTGACGCGGTCGGCCGGGCTGAGGATCAGGGCGACATTCAGGCAGCCCTCTTGGCCATCACCCGCCGCGATCAGGTGGCCGGGACCATCAGCCTTGATTATCAGCGCGATTTTGCCGCCAACAGCATTGCGCTGACCCTGGAGGCCGCGGAGGCGGCGGGCGGGCTGGTGGCCGCGCTGGCCGGGCTGCCCGCCGACAGCGCCAGCACGCTGTCGCTGACCGCGGATGGGCCGCGCGACGATTGGCGGGTGCGCTTTGCCGCGTCGACCGAAGATGTGTTCACCGCCCGCGGCACGGCGCAGGTCTCCTATGTCGCGCCCCTGTCGGTGACGGCGGAGTTCGAGCTTGCCCCCGGGCCCCGCATGTCGCCCCGCACCCGCCAGATCCTCGCGCCATCGGCACGGCTGACCGCTGAGCTGAGCGAGGCCGACGGGCTGGTCGAGGTGACGCGGTTTGCCATCGAGGGGCCGGCACTGACGCTGGATGCCGCGGGCAGCTTTCGCCGGGCCGACAGCCTGTTCGACCTGACCCTGCAGCTTGAGGGCGGCGCGCCGCTTGCCGGGCTGGTCGATGGCCTTGCCTTTGACGGGCTGCGCTTTGACGGCGCGGTTCAGGGCACGCCCGAGGCCTTCACCGCTGCGGGCGAGGCCGAACTGCGCGGGCTGGCAAGTGCGCTGGTCGATGCCGGGCAGATGGCGCTGCGCATCGAGGCCAGGCAGGAGGCCGACATCACCCGGCTGGCCTTTGACGGCCGCGGCGAGGCGCTGCGGATCGATCGATTGGGGCCGGATCTCCTCGGCGAGGTCGGGCTGGAAGGCGCGGCGGTGCTGGAGGCCGGGCAGGTGACGCTCAGCGATGCACGGCTCAGCTCGGCCCCGCTCTCGGCCCAGCTTGACGGGTCGATTGCCACGGACGGGCTGACCGGCGCGTTCGATCTGGCGGCGAATGTCGCGGATCTCGCCCCAGTGGCGGGTGCCTATGATCTGGCGCTGCGCGGCGCGGCCGAGGCTGTGGCACGGCTGGCGCTCACTGAGGGGCGCGCGGCGCTCGATCTGACCGCGGCGCTTTCAGGGTTGCAATCTGCCCTGGTCGATCTGGGCAATGCCACGATGTCGGCGCGCCTGGTCCAGCGGCCCGCGGATCTGCATTTGACCGCGACGGTTGAGGGCACCGGCATACGGATCGACCGGCTCACCCCCGCGGTGCTGGGGCCGGCCCGAATTGCACTGGACGCGGCCCTGGCCGGCGATGCGGTGACCCTGGCCCAGGCCCGGCTGGATTCGGCGGCGCTGGCGGCCGATCTGCGCGGCAGGCTCGATCTTGCCACGCTGTCCGGCCGGGTGGGGTATAGGGCGACAAGCCCGGCGGTGGCCGAGATCGCGGCGGCCTATGGGGTCGATGTGGCCGGGTCGATCGCGGCCGAGGGTTCGGTTGACCTGCAAGACGGTGTTCCGCAGATCGACGGGCGGCTGACGGCAACCGACGCACAGGCCTTCGCGCGCCGCTTCGGTCGGCTTGAGCTGCGCCATGCGCTGCGCTTGGGCGAGGAGATTTCCGGCAGCCTCAACCTGGCCGGGCGCGATGGCGCGCTCGGTCCGGTGCGTGTGCAGACCGATCTGCGCTACGCCGCACCGCAGCTTGCGCTCAGCGGGCTGTCGGGGCAGATCCTCGCGCTCGATCTGTCGGGCGATCTGACCGCCGATCTTGATGCCATGCTGGCAGATGGCACGCTGCGCCTGGCCGGCCCGCTGGCGCCGTTGGGCCGCTTTCTTGGGCAGCCCCTGGCCGGCGCGCTTGACGGGACGCTGGCGCTGACCACCCAGGATGCGCGCCAGGATGCCGCGCTGACCCTGGCGCTGCGCGATGTCGAGGCAGCGGGTGTTCTGGCCAGCCAGGCGCGGCTGGAGGCCGAGGCCCGCGATGCGACCGGCACGCCGGCCCTGCGCGTCAGCCTGTCGGCGCGCGAGGCCTTGGCGGGACCGGCCAGCCTTGATGAGCTCTCGCTCACAGCGCAGGGACCGCTCGCCGCGCTCGATGTCACGGCCCGCACCGCTGGCTGGATCGAGGCCAACGCGCTGGAGGTGGCGGTTGCCGCCAGGCTCGATCTTGAAGAGGGGTTGGCGGCCACCCTCTCCACGCTCGAGGCCTCGCTGGGCGAGGTTCCGGTGCGCTTGCAGGCGCCGCTCACCCTGCGCGACACCGGCGGTGGCGTGGCGCTGCGCGGGATCGATCTTGCCATCAGCGCAGCCGGGCGGCTGACGGGCGACCTGACGGTCGTGCCCTCGGGGCTTTTTGGCGCGCTGCGCGGAACGACGCTCGATTTCGAGCTGATCGACCGGTTTCTGGGCGCCGGGATTTCCAGCGGCACCCTGAATTTTGAGACACGCTTTGACACCCGCCCGGGCCGGGCTGGGGCCGAGCTGGAGGCGGCGGCGGCCAATGTCGCGTTCAGCGATCTGGCTGGGCTGACAACCTCGATCTCCGGCACGCTTCAGGCGCAATGGGATGGCCGGCAGGCCCTGGCCGATCTGCGGCTCGAGGCTGGCGACGGTGCGCCGCTG
>JBCDDO010000129.1:0-7559 GCA_039180245.1 Pseudomonadota bacterium
CCACGCTGGCCCATATCCATTGGGGAGATTGGGCCTGGCTGCACCGCCTGGCCGGCAAACCGGCCCCTGCGGGCCGCGATCTCGCCTCTTCGCTTCGGCTCGATAATGGGTGGGAGGGGCTGGTGGCGGCGCGCCGGGCCACGGATGACGAAATCTCGGATTGGGTGGCCGGGCTCAGCGACGCGGATCTTTCGGGTGATCTGTCCTGGTACTCTGCGTCTGTCGGGCATCAAATGACCCGCCCGGTCTGGATGCTGATCGCGCATCTGTTCAACCATCAGACCCATCACCGCGGGCAGGTGCATGCCATGCTGACCGCGGCCGGCGCCCGCCCGGAGGACACGGATCTGCCGCTCATGCCCGGTCTCGAGCGCCCATCGTAATTGCCCAGGTTGTGAGCCTGGCGGTCCGGCCGTTCGTGACATGTGGGGGCGGGTAGGAAGCCGGCCGTGAGGGGAGGTCGGCCGGCTTCCAGTTGGTGGTTTGCAAGCAGCCCGTAGAGAGTGCCAAGCGCGTCTCGGCCGCACCACTCGCAGTTTTGGGGGATGTTTTGACGGGCCCTGCTCCAAGGCCGGCCCAACCGCGGTTTTCTTGATGCAATGGCAGGTCCGCGCTGAGGCTCAAAGCATCGCGGTCAGGCGCGTATCAGCCTGCCTCGGCGAACACATCATCGGGAAAATCGGCATTTGCCGTGACGCTTTGGACGTCATCATCATCTTCCAGCGTCTCCAAGAGCCGGATCAGCTTTTGCGCGGTTTCAAGATCAAGCTCGGTCAGCGTTTGCGGCTTCCAGACGATCTTGGTCGAACTCGCTTCGCCCAGAACCGCTTCCAGGGCGCTCGACACGTCGCTGAGGTCTTCAAAGGCGCACCAGATGCTGTGCTCCTCCGCCCCGCTTTCGACATCCTCGGCGCCCGCGTCGATGGCCGCCTCCATCACCGCATCCTCCGAGCCGGCCTCGGACGGGTAGAGGATCTGACCCTTGCGGTCGAACATGAAGCTGACCGCGCCGGTTTCCGCAAGATTGCCGCCGTTTTTGCCGAAGATCGAGCGCACGTTGGAGGCGGTGCGATTGCGGTTGTCGGTCATCGCCTCCACAATCACCGCGATGCCGCCCGGACCATAGCCTTCATAGCGGATTTCATCGTAATTCTCTGCATCGCCGCCCAGCGACTTTTTGATCGCGCGATCGATCACATCCTTGGGCACCGAGCTTGCCTTGGCCTCTTTCACCGCAAGACGCAGGCGCGGGTTTTTTTCGGGATCGGGGTCGCCCATTTTGGCAGCCACCGTGATCTCCTTGGCAAGCTTGGAAAAGAGCTTGGAACGCGCCGCGTCCTGCCGCCCCTTGCGGTGCTGGATATTGGCCCATTTCGAATGTCCGGCCATCGCTGCCTCCACATGCCCGTTGCGCGATGGGCGGCGTTATAGGCCGGGCGCGGTGCGGTCTTCAAGCATGGCTCTGCCGCCGGCGCTGCGGATCGTTTCAGAGCGGCCAGAAAACCGGGATCAACAGGCTCGACAACACACCCACACCCAGGTTGAGCGGCAGGCCGATCTTGATGAAATCGGTGAAGCGGTATCCGCCCGGTCCATAGACCAGCGTGTTGGTCTGATACCCGATCGGTGTGGCAAAGGCGCAGGAGGCGGCCAGCATCACCGCCACGACCAAGGGCTGGTGGCTGATCTCCAATGCCGGGGCCAGGCCCAAGGCAACCGGCGTCATCACCACGGCAACCGCCGTGTTGGAAACCGTTTCGGTCAAGGCCGAGGTGAAGAGAAAAACCGACAGAATGATCACCCAGCCCGGCTGGCCGGTGAGCAGCGGTGCCACGGCATCGGCGACCAGCATCGCCGCGCCCGAGCTTTGCAACGCCGAGCCCACTGCCAGCATCGCCAGGATCAGCGCCAGCAGCCGGCCATTGATGAAGTCGAACGCCTCCTCGGCATCGATGCAGCGGGTGATCAGGATCACCGCCACGCCGATCGCCGCCGCCCCGAACAGGGGCATCAGATTGAGCGCCGAGCTGACCACCACGCAGGCGAGCACCGCCAGCACGATGGGCGCATGGCGCCGGCGATAGGCGCGCTCGGTCGGCTGGGCGATGTCGACAAGATCGACATCCGCGGCCAGGCGCCGAATGTCCTCCTCCGCGCCCTCCAGCAGCAGCGTGTCGCCGACCCGCACCACCACATCGTCGAGCTGCCGTCCCATCCCTGCGATGTTCTGATTGCGCCGGTGCACGGCAAGCGGATAGACGCCATAGCGGCGACGCAGGCGCAACCGCCCCAGCGCGCGCCCGACCAGACGACAGCCCGGGCCGATCAGCGCCTCCACGGTGACGGTCTTGCGCGAGGAAAGCTTGTCGAGCGTGTTGAGCGCGCGGTTCTCCTTCAGGCCCAGGATCTCCTCGACCCCGGTGCGCAACACCACCCGGTCGCCCTCGGCAAGCGTCACCTCCGGAAACTCGCGCCGCAGCGACTCGTCGCCGCGCAGCACGTCGATCACCCGCATCCCGTCGCGCTTGAAATGCTCGACCTCAAAGACGCCGCGCCCGGCAATGGGCGAGCCTTCGGGCACCGCCACCTCGGTGAAGAATTTCAGGCTTTTCTTGCCATGTAAGAACCCCGCCATGCCGGCACGGTCCGGCAAGAGCCGGGGCGCTGCGATCAGCAGATATCCAATGCCGGCAAGCGCAAGCAGGATGCCAATGGGGGTGATGTCAAAGAGGCCGAACCCCGCCAACCCCTCGGCCCGCAACATCCCGTCGACGATGAGGTTGGTCGAAGTCCCGATCAGCGTACACATCCCGCCCAGGATCGTGACATAGGAGAGCGGGATCAAAAGCTTGGAGGAGGTTGTGCCGAGCGTCTCGGCCAGCCGCACCGCGACCGGGATCAGCATGACCACAACCGGCGTGTTGTTCATAAAGGCCGAGGCGACGAGAACAAAAACCGTAAACACCGCCAGCACGGCGATGCGATTGCCCTCGGCCCGTCCGGCGACATAGGAGGTAAAGGAGTTGAGCGCCCCGGTGCGCACCAGCCCGCCCGACAGAATGAACATCGCCGCAATCGTCCAGGGGGCGGGGTTGGCAAAGCCCTTAAGCGCTGCCTCGGCGTCAAGCACGCCGGTCAGCGTCAGCACCGCCGCACCGCCGATGGCCACCACCTCGGTCGGATAGCGCTCGGCCACGAACATCGCAAACATGGCGACCAGCACGGCAAGCGTCAGCACGGCCGGGCCGTGATGCACAAGAAAGGCTTCCATCAAACGCGCAAGGTCCGCCGCGCCGCAGGGCGCAGACACCAGCGCATCAGCGCTGGAATGGCAGTGGCGGCGGGGGCATGTGCAGCGCTCATGAGGCGAGATGAGCCCATCGCCGGTGGATTGACAAGCCTGCCGACGCAGCGGGGCCACGCCGCGCGCCCCGATGCCGCGGCGCAAACCCGGCCCGCCCCGGCGTGACCAGACCTGCGCAACCGGGGGCGCTTTGAGGCGCGCTGGCAGGCGGCGTCCTGTCGTTTCGCGCGCGGGCCTAGCCCTGTGGCGGGCGCCGCGGGCTGACCAGGGCGAGCCCCGCCAGCATAAGAATCAGGGCCAGCCACACAGTCGCAGGGTACCTCTCATCGAGGATCAGCATCGACCAGAAGACGCCGGTCAGGGTGATGACATAGCCCACCTGCGCGGCAAAAACCGGTCCCGCACGCCCCACAAGCCAAACATAGCCCGCATAGGCAAAGGCGCTGACGATGGCCACGGCGGTCAGCGCCCATTCTCCAGCCCCCCAAGGTCGCAGCGGTGAGACCAGTTGACCGCTGACGGCAGCGACCGGCACTCCCAAGACCAGCGCCGCCACCAAGGCGCCGACAAGCGCTGCACCCGGATCCAACCCCTGGGGCGCGCGCAGCGCAATGAAGCTGCCCTCGGCGGCATAGCTCAGCGCACCCAGCAGCGCGAGGCCAAGCGGCAGCGCCGGCCCCAGCGACAGGCTCAGATCCGGCGCCAGGATGAGCAGGATGGCAAGAAAGCCCATCCCCACCCCGGTCAGACGCCGCGGGCTTGCCCGATCGAGGCCCAGGAGGCTTGCCAGCAGCAAGGACAGCATCGGCACGGTGGCGATGATGATCGCGGCCACTCCCGCGGCAATGTCGCGAAGTGCGATGTAGTAAAGCGTGTTGGGAAGCAGCACGCCGATTGTGGCCAGCCCCGCATAATAGCGCAGATGGGTCGGACCCAGCGGCGGCCACAGGCGGCGCAGCGCGCAAATCGGGATGAGCACGCAAATCCCGATGGCCGCCTGCCAAAGCGTCAGGCCCAATGCACTGAGCTCGGTTTCCGCGGCGATTTTCCACAGCGGCGTGGCCCCGCCCCAGGTGATGCCAACGACAAGCAACACACCGATGGGCCCCGACCGCACAGCGCCGGGCGCGCCGCCTGGCGAGGTGGTCGGCCCAGCGCGCAGCGACATCAGGCGGGACCGGATTGGCTCAGACTGCCGCCCACCCGCACCGGGCTGAGCGACAGGGCGCGGCCGGTGCTGTCTTCGGTCTCGACAAAAATGCCCGACAGCGTCGCCTCGCCATCGGCCGGGGTGAAGCGGCCGCCCGGCATGCCGGTGATGAAGCGGCGCATGGGTTCGGCCCGGTCCATGCCGATCACCCCGTCATAGACGCCGCACATGCCGGCATCGGTTTGATAGGCGGTGCCGCCAGTCAGGATCAGCGCATCGGCGGTCGGCACATGGGTGTGCGTGCCCACAGCCAGGCTCACCTTGCCGTCGCAGCAATGGCCCAGCGCCATTTTTTCGGAGGTCGCCTCGGCATGGATGTCGATCACCGCCGCCTGATGCGTGGCGCCAAGTGTGTGGCGTTTGAGCGCCGCTTCGATGGCCGAGAACGGATCGTCGAAGGGGCGGTTCATGAACACCCGACCCAGCACCTGGGCGACCAGCACTTTGCGGCCCTGGCTTATCTCGAACAGGCGCAGGCCCTGGCCAGGCGCCCTTGGCGCGAAGTTAAGCGGGCGCAGGATCCGCGGCTCGGTGTCGATGAAGCCCAGCATCTCGCGCTGGTCAAAGGCATGGTCGCCCAGCGTGATGCAATCGGCTCCGGCCGCCAGCAGGGCTTTGGCATGGTCCGGGCTGAGCCCGGCGCCGGCCGTCGCGTTCTCGCCATTGACCACTGCGAAATCGACCCGCCACTCGGCCTTCAGCCGGGGCAGATGCGCAGCAATAGCCGTGCGGCCGGCACGGCCGACCACGTCTCCCAAAAAAAGAAGTCGCATGACACCCGCCTTACCGCTCCGGACGCTTTGCCACAAGCCGCCGTTTTGGGTGGTGCGGCGGACATGCTGTCAGCGCCCGGGCAAGACGCGTCGGAGCGGCAGGCGGCTTACGGATCCGCGGTGATCGGGGTGCCGTCGGGGCGGGTGAACCGGCGCGTGGATCCCTCGCGGTGCAGGACCATGCCATGGTCTGGGTAATGCACCACATCCGCGGCGGCCCGGCTGCCGATCACAAGCAAAACGGCCGGCTCGTTCGAGCGGTTTTCCAGGCAATGGCCGACCGGCGCGCTGGCCGCCCAGCCCGCCGCGTCGCCGGCAACCAGCCGCGTCTCGGTCTCCTCAATCAGCACCAATTCGCCCGACAGGATGACAACCAGCTCATCCTCGGTCTCGTGCCAGTGCCGATGCGCAGAGCGCGCACCCGGGCCAAGCCGTTCGAGCCGGGCGCCGAACTGCGTCAGACCCGCTGCATCGCCCAAGACAATCTCGGCATAGGCGCCATCATCCTGGCCCGAGATCGGGTGCGGTCCGGGGCTGCGATCTTGCCAGGCTTGCGTGTCGATCTTGGGCATGGCGTGGCCCTCTACCGGGTAAAGCTGGCGCCCGTTTCGGTGGCGCCGGTCTCAGTGGCGCCGGTCTCGGTGGCGCCGGTCTTGGTGACGCCCGTTTCGGTGACGCCCGTTTCGGTGACCCCCGTTTCGGTGACAACGGCATCGAGGCAGACATCCGTGGCCTCGCGCGGCACCGCTTCAACCGCCTGGCCGGCATAGGCAAACCCCACGGCAAGCACCGGCGCTTTCTGAGCCAGATCCGCCAGCGTGCGGTCGTAAAACCCGCCGCCATAGCCCAACCGGCCGCCCTGGGCATCGAAGGAAAGCAGCGGCACGATCAGGCTTGTGGGCGTGCAGGCGGCGCCATCGACCGGGATCATCGCACCGAACGCGCCCTCCATGAGCGCGCAGTCGGGCGCCCAGGCGCGAAAGCGCAAGGGCCGCCCCGTCCCGTCGACCACTGGCACGCAGACATCCCGTCCCTCGGCAACCAGCGCGGCCATGGCCGGGCGGGGATCGATCTCGGTCCGGATCGGCAAATAGCCTGCGACCGGGCCAGGACCGGCCCGCGCGCGCAAAAACGTGAGCAGATGCACGGTGGCAGCCGAACCGGAACTCTCAGCGCGCGCATGCGCTGTTTTGCGCCGCACGAACGCGGCCTTGCGCAGCGCGGCTTTTTCTTGAGACAGCGTCATGCGGCGCGAAAGAGGCGGCGGGCCCGTCGCAACCGTCGGGATAAGATCCTCGAGAGCCTGGTAAACCAGGTGGGCGCCAGGTGCGATAGGCCAGGACCAGTCACAGAGCCAGCTCCCTCGAGCATAGATAGGCCACCGGGAAATTTGCCCAAAACGGGAAGGACAGCACCCGCCGACCGATCATCTAGCGTGGCCGGGCGAGAATTTGAAGAGGCCGCGGCCGGGTGCCTCGGCTTGACAGCGATGTTCCGCAGATGTTCCATGCCGTCATGACCCCTGGCATCGACATTGCCCGCGGTGCGGCGCGCATGCTGTTGTCGGTCGGCTATGCGCCGATCACCGAATTCGTGCCCTCGCGCGGGTTGCGGGCCGATATCTGCGCGCTCGGCCCGTCGGGCGAGTTCTGGATCGTGGAGTGCAAATCCGGCGTCGCCGATTTTCGCGCCGACCGCAAATGGGCCGGCTATCTGCAATGGTGCGATCGGTTTTTCTGGGCGGTCGATGCGGATTTCCCGGCAGAGCTGCTGCCGGCCGAAACCGGGCTGATCCGCGCCGATGCCTGGGGCGGCGAGGTGCTGCGCGACGCACCCGAGCATAAGCTCGCCCCCGCGCGCCGGCGGGCGCTGACATTGCGCTTTGCGCGCAACGGCGCTGAGCGTTTGCTGCATGCACGCGACCCTGATGCGCAGAACCACGGCTGAGCAAAGCGAGACGGATCAGTCGGGCTTGGGCCGGCGCGCTTTGCCCCGGCGCGGTGCACCGGCATTGCGGGCGGCATTGGCCGCAGCGCGCAGTTCCTCGGCAATCTCTTCGGCCTCCTCGGGCGCAAAATCCATCGGCAGGTCGATGCCGGGCCCGGCAATATAAACCCGCACCATGCCCAGACTGGTCGGCGCGATCTGAAGATCGGCGACAATTTCGCTGTCTTTGTTGATGCCCATGCGCATCCTTTCACCCAGCCGTTCCTCCGCCTAGCCGGTCTGGCGCGCCGCCACAAGGGCCGCTTCGCTGCGCCGCACCCGGCGC
>JBCDDO010000130.1:0-7514 GCA_039180245.1 Pseudomonadota bacterium
CGCCCTGCAGGCCGGAGGCGTCCAGACCGCTGAGCAGCGCGGCCATGTCGGGCGGCATATAGGCCACGCCGCCGGTGCCCGAGACCAGAACCACGTTCCAGTCATTATACTCATAGCGCACCCGCGGATCGCCCAGCAGGTAGGGAAACTGGGTGGAGCCCGAAGTGCCGAAGATCAACAGACCTTGGGTTGCGTCCCAGCTTTGGTTTTGAAACCAGTTCGCGCCTTTCGTCGAGCCGGCGCCGGGCATGAACTTGACCACGACGGTCGGGTTGCCGGGCAGCGCTTCGGACAGGAGCGGCGCGAAGAAATTCGCCCATTTCGCCGAGCCGCCGGATTCCGAGAATGGGATCACGAACTCGATGGTCTTGCCCGACAGGTCGAGCTCCTGCGCCGAAGCGCTGACGGGTGCGGTGCCGATGGCAGCAAGCGCAATGCCGGCCGCGAGGGCCCAGCTTTTGAGTGACATCTCTTTCCTCCCTTGCGCATGCGCCATGTCGCTATGCGCTTATTGTCGTCGTGCTTTTGCACGCTTGGCCGCATCCTGCGGCGCTTTCCGGGCAGACGCAAGGCCTTGGCGTTCGTGCAAGTGGGGTGCCGGACCGGCAGGAGCCGATGGAACGCAAGGGCAGCGGCATCGCCCGCGGTCAACGGGCCTCAGCGGCCGATGGCATAGGCCTGCATCAGCCGCGGCGTGGCCGCCGCGGTCATCAGCCCGTCCGGGCGTCGCGCCGCGGCGGTCAGCCGCCCGATCGACCAGGGCGCGGCAAGGGTCACCCGGTGGCCGCGATCGGCGAGCCCGCGCAGCGTCGCCTCCGGGAAGGCCGGTTCGATCATCATCTCGCCCGGTCGTGTGCCGCGGGGGTAGAAGCTCGATTGCAGATGCAGGCTGTGGAAAAGCGGACCGTCGATGGCCTCCTGCAGCCCCATCGCATCATGGATCAGGCGGGTGAGGAAGATCAGCTGCCATTGATCCTGCTGATCGCCGCCCGGCGTGCCGAAGGCCAGCCGGGTGCCATCGGGGCGCCGGGCCATTGACGGGCTGAGCGTGGTGCGCGGGCGGCGTCCAGGGGCCAGGGATGTCGGCAAGCCCTCCTCAAGCCAGAACATCTGCGCGCGACTGTTGAGCGGCACGCCCAGGCCCGGCACCACCGGGTTCGATTGCAGCCAGCCGCCCGATGGGGTGGCCGAAACCATGTTGCCCCAGCGGTCGATGACGTCGATATGCACGGTGTCGCCAGTGTGCGGCTCTGGGTCGGTGGAAGGTGTCCCGTTCGACGGGGTCAGATGGGCAAAGGTCGGCTCGCCGCCGCCTGCCGCGGCGCTCTGGGCCGCCTGAAACCGTGCGGTGCGGTCGACAAAGGCGGCCGCCTGCGCCTCAAATCCGGGGATCGCCCCGGGCCGTTGATCGTCAGAAGCCCCGGCGCCGATCTGGGCCGCGCGGGCATCGGCATAATCCGGCGACAAGAGCGTGGTGAGCGGCACATCGGTTTGCGCAGGATCGCCGTAAAAAGCCTCGCGATCTGCCATCGCAAGTTTAAGCGCTTCGACAATGAGATGCACACGCTCGGCCGAGACCGGCCCGCTTGCCGCAAGATCCTGCCGTTCCAACATCTGCACGGCTTGCAGCAGCACCGGCCCTTGCGTCCAAGCACCGGGTTTGAAGATGTCCCAGCCTTGGCTTTCGAGGCCGAGCGCAGGCTCCTCATGGGCCTGCCAGCCGGCCATATCCTCTGCCGTCAAAACCCCGCGCCGGGCGATGCCCGACCCATCGTCGAACGGCCCGCTTTTGATATGCGCGTCGATCGCTTCGGCCACAAAGCCTTGATAGAAGGCGTGGCGCGCCGCCTCAATCTGGGCCTCGCGGCCTTGCACCGTTTCGGCCTCGCGCAGCAGCCGCTCCCAAAAATCGGCAAGGACCGGGTTGGCAAAGACCGCGCCCGCAGCCGGCACCGCGCCCTTTGGTGTCCATGTTGCCGCCGAGCTCGGCCAGGCGCGTGCGAAGAACTCCGCCTGGCCCGCGATCATCCCAGACGCAGAGGCCAGCAGCGGATGGCCCGCGCGGGCATAGTGGATTGCCGGCTCAAGCACCGCGCGCAGCGGCAGCCGGCCCTGGGCGCGCAACAGCAGCATCCAGGCATCGAACGCGCCGGGGATGACCGTGGCCAGCGGCCCGGCGCCGGGGATCAGGCTGAGCCCCTCGGCAGTGTAATGGGCAATGGTGGCGCCTTGTGGCGCGCTGCCCTGTCCGCAGATCACATACGGGGCGTCATCCGCCGCCGGCCAGACCAGGACCGGCATGTCGCCCAGCGGCCCGTTCAAATGCGGCTCGACCACATTGAGCACGAACCCTGCAGCCGCGGCAGCATCGGCCGCACTGCCGCCCGCCTCCAAAAGCTTCATCCCCACCGCCGAGGCGATCCAATGCGTGCTGGTCACAACGCCGAATGTGCCGGCGATCTCGGGGCGGGTGGTGAAGGTCATGGATGTGTCCCTACCGCTTGCGCAGAAAAAACCGGGCGGCGAGCGGCGCCCCGGTGATGACAAGGAACACCCGCGTGAGATGATGCACAATCACAAAGCCCAGATCGGCACCGGCAAGAATGGCCAGCAGCGTCATTTCGGCCTGGCCGCCGGGCGCAAAGGCCAAGAACCCCTCCACTGCCGGCGCGATGCCCAAGAGCACCACGATCTCAGTGAAAAGCGCCGCCAGCACGGCCAGGACCAGCACAAAGAGCACGCCGGCGAGCACCACGCGGCGCAGCTCGGCCAGGGTCACCCCGACATATCCAACCCCGATGCCGATGCCGATCATGAATTGCGCGGTCAGAATGGCCTCGGCCGGTGGCCGGCTGTGGATCAGCCCGGAAAGGCTGAAGGCGGCCGTGACGATCATCGGGCCGATGATCGAGGCACCGAAGAGCCCGATCCGCTCGCCGCCCTTCCAGCCGATCAGGGCCGCGGCGACCATCAGCGCCATCTCATGCGCAGGCAGATCGGCCGCCGGGGCGCCGATTTCTCCGGTCAACGGGGTGCCAAAGCCCAGGGTCAGGATCAGGGGCGCAATGGTGACGATGATCAACACCCGGGTGGCGTGGATCAGCGACAGGGCACGGCCGTTCCCGCCCGCCTCGGTGCCGAAGATGATCATATCCTGCAACCCCCCGGGCATCGCAGCATACCAGGCTGTGGTGCGGTCGAACCCAAACCCACGCACGAAAAACGGCAGACCGACCGCGCCGATGCAGATGATGTAGAGCGGCATGAAGGCAAGCGAGGCGGCCATGCTGGGCAGCGCAGCAACCACATCCGGGGTGAGCGACGCGCCAACCGCCACGCCCAGAATGGTGCGCGCGGCAACCGAAACCTGGCCAAAGCCTTTGAGCGGGCGCTGAGCCAGGGCTGAGAGCAGGCAGGCAAAGAGCGGACCGAAGAGAAAGGGCAGCGGCAGGTTCAGCGCCCAAAACAGCGCAACGCCTGCAAGAGCGGTGAGAAGGGTCTCGGCGCGCCGTGACAGGGCGGTGCGGGCGCTCACCCTGTGCGGGCCATACGGGTCCGCTGCGCCTCGCGGATCAACGCGGCGAGGCGGAACGCGCCATGGGCCATTTTTGTGTATGGGGTGAGCAGGAACAGGCTAAGAACCGCGCCCAGATGCAGGGCCAACAGCGCGGGCAGCATGGCGTTCAGCGGCGCCACGCTTCCCGCCGCATAAAGCGCCAGACCGCTTGCCGCAACCAGGAACAAGAGCAGGACAAAGCCCATTTCACCGCCCCAGGCGCTGGCCGCGCCCAGATGCCGCTCCGCCCGCAGTTTCAGCGCCGCAAGCCAGATGCAGCCAGCGCACATCAGCAGCCCGCCCGGCAGGCCAAAGAGCTTGGGCAGCGACCAGAGCGGGTAGGGGGCGGGCATGTCGAAGCCGTAATGCAACAGCGTGCCGCTGCTGGTCGACAGAAAGCACAGCAAGAAGCCATACATCACCGCGTGATGTGCCCGGCGCCGGGCGGGTGAAAAGCGGTCCTCATCCTCGAAATTGCATCCATCGCCATGTCCGCCGGCGAGGTTCCTGAGCCGCGCGGCATCGTGCAGCGCCTGCAGCATGTCTCTTAGGTGAAGCGGGCCTCCCCCGACATCGCGCCAATAGCGCCGCAGCCCGATGGCCAGCGCGATCAGCGGCAAAAGAAAGGCCGGCAGGAAAATCGCAACCATCGCGCTGTGCGACAGGAATGCATAGAACCCGTCGCCGCCGGTCGGGCCCAGGGCGCGCATCGCCGCAAAGATCAGCGCAAAGCCAAGCGCGATCGACAGCCCCAGCGCGGCGCCGTTGGTCATGAAAAGCCGTGCCAGACCGCCGGGCCAGGCATAGGCCTCCCAGCTCGCCTGGCGCAGGTCGGCCAGGGCCGCGGGCAGGTTGAGATCGAACTCATGCGGCGCGGTGTATTGACAGGCATAATAGCAGCCCCGGCAGTTGTGGCAGAGATTGGCAAACTGCGTCAAATCGCCCGCAGCAAAGCTGCGCTGGCTGTGAAGGGCCGGAAACACCGCGCAATACCCCTCGCAATAGCGGCAAGCATTGCAGATCTCGGCTTGGCGCCGGGCTTCGGCGACGAGGGGCGCCAGGGTCTCAGTTGGCATGGGCGGCGGCCTCCCGGCCCGCAATGCGTCCAAAAACGGTGCCGATGGTCATCCCAAACCCCGCCAGATAGCCCTGGCCGAGGATCGAACCGGCCATGGTCTCGCCCGCCGCCCAGAGATTGCTGACCGGCCGGTTGCCGATGCTGCATTGCGCGCGCTCATCAACCCGAAGGCCCAGATAGGTGAAGGTCACACCCGGGCGGAGGCTGTAGCCCAGGAAAGGCGGCTGGTCGATCGGGCGGGCCCAGTTGGTTTTGGCCGGAGACAGCCCGGTGGTTGCCACCCCGTCCAGTTCGGTCGGCGCAAAGCCCGCCGCATCGCCGCAGGCGGTGTTGAACGCGGCCACCGTCGCCTCCAGCCGGCCGGCAGGCAGGCCCAATGCATGGGCCAAACCGGCAAGCGTGTCGGCCTCAACCGGTGGAAAAACCGAGGGCATGAACAGCTCCCGTGCCTTGGTATCGATGATGGCGTAGGCGACCTGGTCGGGCTGCGCGGCGACCAACCTGCCCCAGATCGCATAGCGCTTGGGCCACACGTCCTCGCCCTCATCATAGAACCGTTCGGCGCGGTTGTTCACGACAATCGAAAAAGGCACGCAGTCGAGCCGGGTGACAATTCCGCCGTCGAATTGGGGCGCGCGCCCGTCAATGGCCACCGCATGGCACTGGGTCGGGTCGCCCACCTGTGCGACGCCCTGGTCAAGAAGGTCGGCCAGCACCACGCCGCGGTTATAGGGGGTGCCGCGAATGAGGAAATTGCGCGCCGCGGGTCCCCAGGCGCGGGCCAACCAGTCAAGATCGGCCTGAAACCCGCCCGATGCCACGACAACAGCCGCCGGCGCGATGCTGTTTGACACGCCGTTCTCGGTGAAATCGACCCGGGTAACGCGGCCATCCTCCATGGCCAGATGGGTCACCGCAGCGCCGTAGCGCGCCTCCACCCCCAGCCTGGTCGAGGTGCGGTAATAGGCGTTCACCAACCCCTTGCCGCCCCCCAGGAAAAAGGCATTGGTGCGCGCCAGCGACAGCGTGCCGGAGAGCGAGGGTTGGAACCGCACCCCATGCGCCTCCATCCAGGGCAGACAGTCCTGCGAGCTGCGGATGACCATGCGGGCAAGCCCTTCATCGGTCTTGCCGCCCGTGACCTTCAGCAGATCGGCGAGATATTCATCCTCATCATAGCGGCCGGTCAGCGGGCCCAAGGGCCCATCATGCATGCAGCGAAAATTGCGCGTGTGCCGGGAATTGCCGCCGCGCATCGGTTTGGGCGCAGCCTCCAGGATCACCACGCGCGCGCCGGCCTCGGCGGCGGTGATCGCGGCGCAGAGGGCGGCATTGCCGCCGCCGATGATGGCGATGTCGTAGCGTTCGCGCATGTGGCTCCTCGCGCCCTGGGTAGCAAGCGTCGTTTGATTTGACCAATGCAACATGACGCTCGATTATTGCGTTATGCGCATCGGTTACGATCTGAGCGATCTTGAGGCGTTTGTCTCGGTCATGGAGACCGGGTCCTTTCACCGCGCCGCGCTGCGGCTCAACCTGTCTCAATCCGCGGTCACACGGCGGATCCAGAAGCTTGAGGCCGCACTCGATTCGGTGCTGTTTGAGCGCAGCACACGGGCGGTGCGGCCGACGCTGGCGGCCAAGCGGCTGCAAGCCCGGGCCGAGGCGATCCTGGAGGACGCGCAGGAAACCACACGTGCCATGCGCGATGACAGCGTCGCCTTTGCGCATCAGCGCGGGTTGGTGATCACCCTGGCGAGCATTCCCACCATCGTCGATGCGCTGGTCTCGCCCGCCATTGCGGTGTTTCGCAGCAATGGGCACCGCGCCAGGCTGCGGATCCTCGATCTTGCGGCCAATGATGTCTCGGATGCGGTTGCCGCAGGCGAGGCGGATTTCGGCATCTGTTGGATCCCATCGCGTGAGGCCAATGCCGGCTTCGAGCCGCTTTTTGACGACCGGATGGGCCTGGTGTTGCCGCAGGCGCACGCGCTGGCCGCGCAGAACCCGGTGCGGTGGGATGCGTTGGCGTGCGAGACGCTGATCTTGCCGGCTCGCGGCACCGGCAACCGGATGCTGATCGACGAGGCGACCGCACAACGGCGCATCGCGTTGCGCTGGAGCGTGGAGGCGGGGCGGTCAAGCACCGCTTTGGCGCTGGTGCGGGGCGGGGCGGGCGTTGCAGTGCTGCCGCGCTCAGCCCTGCCGCCGGCGCTGGAGGGACGCCTGGTCTGGCGCGCGGTCGAGGATCCTCAGATCATCCGACCCATCGGGCTGTTGACCCGGCTCGGCCAGACCGACACCGCCGCAGTGTCGGCGTTCAAATCGGCGCTGCGGCGCGTGGCTGTGGCGAGCGGGGCGCCGTCTCCCACGGATTGATCAGCGGCGCGCCATCAAGATGTGCGGCGATCGAGCGGGCGGCCGCGACCACCCCGTCGGCATGGTCGTTGTAGCGGCCGTTCAGCTCAATGGTGGCGATGCTCCCAGACCGCAGGCGCAACCGCGGCAACAGCTCGGCCCAGGGGATCGTGCCCCAAAACATCGGCGCATGCATATCGCCCTGGCCGAACGCCACTTCGTCGCCGGGCTCGGTGATCGCCATTCCGCCCTGCGGTCGCCCGCAATTGTCATGCAGGTGCAGATGCCACACATGGGGGCTGAGCTCTTCAAGTGCGCCAACATAGTCAAACCCAAGCGCGTGCGCGGACAGCCAGGCATGGCCGAAATCAAGGCAGGCGCCCACGCGCGGATGATCGACCCGCGCCAGCTGCGCGGCCAAGGCGCGCGGATCGCAGCCATAGGCGGCGCGCCCGGTCGAGGCGGGGCTTGCAATCAGGTTCTCCACGGCAAGGTTGAGATCGAACGCGCCGGCCAGATCGC
>JBCDDO010000131.1:0-7492 GCA_039180245.1 Pseudomonadota bacterium
CCGACGCGGCCCTCAACGCGGCGCAATCGCGGGGAATGTCGGTGCGGGCCTGGATTGTCGAAGAGCCCGGGCTTGGCGGGGTCTATGCGGTGGTCAAAGCCAATGAGGGCACGCCGGAAGCGCGGCTCGCTGAGCTCGAAGCGCCGCTGGCCGCGCGGCTGACATCGGACTGGCGCGTGCACCGCAACGGCAACAATCTTGCACTGCTGCCGCCCCCGGTGTCGAAACGGCGCGCGGCTCGCTGGCTTTTGGAGCGATTGCGGGCCGACGGTCCGCTGCTTTCCATCGGGGTCGGCGACAGCCTCAGCGATCTCGACTTTATGCGGCTTTGCGATGCCTGGATGGCACCGGCGCAAAGCCAGATCGACCGGGCCCTGCCATCCGAGCCCTGGGCACAGAGGCCAGACCAGTGAGCGAGATTGCTGGTAAAGCCCCGACGGCAGGGCTGGGGTTTTCGGGCAGCTATGCGCCGGAGGATGTCACCTTTCTTCTCAAACCCGTCGGGGCAGAGGCCTATCACCAGCACACGGCCGAGGAAAAAGAGCGGCTGATCCAAACCGGCGCGAAGCATTATTCGGAGATGATCGCACGCGAAGCGTCGCCCAGCCCGGAATATCTGGCGGTGTTTGACGCCGCACTTGCCCGTCACGGCGCCCGAATGGCGCGCGAGACGGCAGCATTGGCCGCCAGCCTGGCCGCGACGCTGCCCGGCCCGATCACCCTGGCCAGCCTGGTGCGGGCCGGCGTACCGCTGGGGGTGCTTTTGACCCGGGCGCTCCGCGCGTTGGGCCGCGATGTGGCGCATTTTGGCATTTCGATCATCCGCGACCGGGGCCTCGACCTCACTGCGCTGCGGACGATCTGCGCGGCCCGGCCACCGGCGGGCCTGGTCTTTGTCGATGGGTGGACCGGCAAGGGCGCCATTGCCGGCGAGCTTGAAGGCGACCTTGCCGCCCGCGCACCGGAGATCGCGCCGCGGCTGGTGGCGCTGGCCGATCCCTGCGGCCGCGCCTGGCTTTCGGCAAGCCATGACGACTGGCTCATCCCTTCGGGCATTTTGGGCGGCATCGTATCGGGCCTGGTCAGCCGCACCATCCTCAATGACGCGCTGGTCGCCCCGGGCGAGTTCCATGCCACGGTCCGGGCCGATCATTTGGCCGAATGGGACCGCTCGCGCAGCTTTGTCGATGCGTTGACACCGCCCATGCTGGCCGCCCTGCCCGCCCTTGCCAAAACCGCGCCCATTGCGGGCGCACAGCCGGCGCGAGAAATGGCGCGCGAGGCCGCCCGGGCCGCCGCCGCCCAGACAATCGACCGGATTGCCGCGCATTTCGACATCGCCAACCGCACCCGGATCAAGCCCGGCATCGCCGAGGCCACGCGGGCCGTCCTGCGCCGCGCGCCCGAACGCGTGCTGATCCGCGGCACCGGCGATCCCGATCTTGCGGGGTTGGAGACGCTCTCCGATGAGCGCGGCATTGCGCTGGAGGTCGACCCCGCGCTTGTGGCGCCCTACCGTGCCATCACCGTGATCCGCGCCATGACGAACCGGTCGGGAGGGGATTGATATGGCCAGATCGGATGCCGAGACAAACCCGGCGCCAAAGGTGCATAAACGCGCCGAACCGGGTCTGACACAGATGACGCGCCTGGCGCATGCCATGCAGCTGGGGGCCACGCTCTACATGCCTGTGGTTCACCCCGCGATCCCGGCCTTTTTGCGCGGCCAGAAGCCCTGGCCGGCCCGGTCGGTCGTGCTGTGCCTTGAGGATGCCCTGCATGTCGCAGACACCGAAGCGGGGCTGGCGGCGTTGCGCCGGCTTCTGGCCGACTGGTCCGATCGCAAAGCGGGCATTGCGTCCGGCAGACCTGACCAAGCCGAGCCGATGCTCTTCATCCGGCCGCGCAATCTGGAGATGGCGCGCGCGTTGGCCGGGCTGCCCGGCATGTCGGAGATTGCGGGCTTCGTGGCCCCTAAGATCGGTCCCGACGATCTGACCGGCTGGCTCGACCTTGCCTCGGCCTCGGGCTTGCGCCTTATGCCGACGCTTGAACAGGCCTGGGTCTTCGACCCGGCAGCGCTTGGCGCGTTCGGCGCAGCCCTGGCCGACGGGGCGGTCGATCGCGTGATCGCGCTGCGCATTGGCGGCAATGACCTTTTGGGCGCGCTCGCGCTGCGCCGCTTGGCAGGGGAGACCATTTATGAGGGTCCGCTTTTTGCGGCCCTCTCCCAGATCATGTGCCAGCTTGGCGCGCTCGGCCTGCCCCTGACCGCGCCGGTCTTTGACATCATGGACGATACGGCCACGCTGATCCGCGAGACCGCGCGCGACGCGGCCTTCGGCTTTGTCGGCAAAACCGCGATCCACCCGCAGCAGGTGCCGCTGATCGAGCGCGGCTTTTCCGTGGCCGCCGATGAGCTTGCCCGCGCCCGGCAGATCCTTGCGGCCGATGCCGCGGCGGTGTTTCGGCAGGACGGCGCCATGGCCGAACCTGCGACGCATCGTGCCTGGGCCGAAAGGATGGTTGCCCGCGCCGACGCTTATGGCATCATTACACATGGGGCAAAGGCGCCACCCAGGCTTGCGCTTTAGGCAAAACCTGCGCAACGCCACCGGTGCCGGCCACATCGGCCGCGCCCCGCAAAAAAGGCGGCTGAAGGCGCGCGTCTGTCGGGCCCGTTTCGGCAGCGGCGCCCCGCGCGAACAGCCGAGGCGGAGGATGGGCTTGGCCCAGGGAAGCTCGATCTGGGAACGAATCGCTGAGCTGCTCTCGCAGCTCAACCCTCTCGCTGTGTTCGAGCGGCACCCGGATCCGCGTCAGACCACGACCTTCACCATCGGTGTCATCGCGCTTGCGGCCAAGATCGCAAAGGCCGACGGTCAGGTCACCCGCGACGAGGTCACCACGTTTCGCGAGATCTTTCTGATCCGGCCCGAGGATGAGGCCCGGGTCGCCCAAGTCTACAATCTGTTGCGTCAGGATGCGGCGCATTTCGAGGTTTATGCGCGGCAGCTGCGCCGGCTTTTTGAGCATGACCGCAGCGTGCTCAAAGATGTGCTTGATGCGCTCTTTGCCATCGCGATGGCCGATGGCGAGTTCCACCCAAATGAGGAGCTCTTTTTGGAAGAGGTGGCGCGGATCTTCGAGATCGACGCCCCGTGCTATGCCGAAATGATCGCCCGATGGGTTCCCGACCGCTGGAACCCCTGGGAGGTTTTGGGGGTTGGTCTCGGCGAGTCGGATGACGAGCTGCGCCAGCGCTATCGCACGCTTGTGCGCGCGTCGCATCCCGACCAGCTGATCGCGCGCGGTTTGCCCGAGGAGATGATCGCCCTGGCAACCCGCCGAATCGCCGACATCAACCGTGCTTATGAGGAGCTGCGCGCCCGCAAGCCCGAAACCGCGGTCTGATCCCCTGCCGGCCATTGCACCCGGCGCCGCTAGCGCCGGCGCACCGCTTGCGTGTCGTCCCGCCGCCGGACGGTGCGCCGGATCCGGGCAAGATTGAGCGCGATGCGGCTTGCATCGGGGCGGGCAGCACTCTTGGCATTGGCATGCGGGAACCCGCTCTCTGGCGGCGCTTCGCCCAGAAAGCTGCAGAGCTCGGGCCAGCCATCGCCCGCCTCCCAGCAAAGCTCGGTGAAGCGATGCGCGCGTTCGGGCACGGCGAAATGGCGCCGAACCGCGTCGAGATGGGCGTGATACGTGTCGAGATGCGCGCGCTCCTGCCCATGCGGAAATGCATGCCCATAGGCCATGCGCCGCGCAAAGCCGCCGCCGGCGCTGCGCTCGGCATGGGATTTGAGGCTGTCCAGCCAGATCTCGGCCGAGGCGCGCCGGGTCAGGACGAATCGGGCCGCATCCCCGTATCGGTCGTCGAGCGCCCGCCAGACCAGCGGCCAGGGCCAATCTTCAAAACTGTCAAACGCCTCAGCCGCGTCGAACAGCGCCGCCATGTCGCCCTGCGCCAATGCCCGGGTCAGAACCGGGCGATAGGGATGGTGGTTGTATCCCAACAGGCGCAGCGCTTGGCGCAACGAGGACGTGCCCGTTTTGTGGAACCCGATCCCGAACACCTTGAACGGCTTGCCCATTCCACCCCCTCAACAATTTGGTCACCGCAATCTAGTAGGACAAGCCCCGCTCTGCGGCAATTGGCCTGCGGCGGGCCGGTGGGCGCGGATGCGAAAACCGGGCTTTCGCATGGCCGATGCGGCGTCTAGACCTTGGGGAGGCGAGAGTGAAGGACGAACACGTGCGCGATCCGGAAGCGACACAGGCTTTGGCCGCTGACCATGGTTTGTCTGCGGAGGAGTATGCGCGCATTCTGGAGCTTTTGGGCCGAGCGCCGAGTTTTACCGAGCTCGGCATTTTTTCGGCGATGTGGAATGAGCATTGCTCCTACAAAAGCTCGAAGAAATGGCTGCGCACCCTGCCCACAACCGGCCCGCGGGTCATCCAGGGGCCGGGTGAGAATGCCGGGGTCGTCGACATCGGCGATGGTCTGGCCGTGGTCTTTAAAATGGAAAGCCACAACCATCCCAGTTTCATCGAGCCGCACCAGGGTGCGGCCACCGGCGTGGGCGGCATTCTGCGCGATGTCTTTACCATGGGGGCACGCCCGATTGCGGCCCTGAACGCATTGTCCTTCGGTGGACCGCGGCACCCAAAAACCAAAGCGCTGCTGGCCGGGGTGGTCAAAGGCATCGGCGCCTATGGCAACGCGTTCGGCGTGCCCACAGTGGGCGGCGAACTGCGCTTTCACCCCGCCTATGACGGCAATTGCCTGGTGAACGCCTTTGCTGCCGGCATTGCCCCGGCCGACCGGATTTTCTATTCCGCCGCGGCGGGCGTCGGCATGCCTGTGGTCTATCTGGGCGCAAAGACCGGGCGCGACGGGGTGGGCGGGGCCAGCATGGCCTCGGCCGAGTTCGGCGCGGACAGCGCCGAGAAACGCCCCACTGTCCAGGTGGGCGATCCCTTCACCGAAAAGCGGCTGCTCGAGGCCTGTCTGGAGCTCATGGACAGCGGCGCGGTCATCGCCATTCAGGATATGGGGGCTGCCGGCCTGACCTGCTCAGCCGTCGAGATGGGCGACAAGGGCGGGCTGGGCGTTCGGCTCGATCTCGACCAGGTGCCGCTGCGCGAGACCGCGATGAGCGCGTATGAGATGATGCTCTCCGAAAGTCAGGAGCGCATGCTGATGGTGCTCCGGCCCGAGGCAGAGGTCTCTGCACGGGCCATCTTCGAGAAATGGGATCTCGACTTTGCCATCGTCGGCGAAACCATTGCCGAGGACCGCTTCATCGTTGCCCATGGCGGCGAGGTGAAGGCCGATCTGCCGCTCAGCGCGCTCTCGGGCATGGCGCCGGAATATGACCGGCCCTTTGAGGCGTCGCCGCCCCCGCCGCCGCTGGAGGATGTGCCGACCATCGATCCCTCGACCGCGTTGCTGGCGATCCTGGGCAGCCTGAACTACGGCTCGCGGCGCTGGGTGTGGGAACAATATGATTATGGCGTGGGCGCCGACACGGTCGTCGGACCCGGCTCGGACGCGGCTGTCGTTCGGGTGCATGGCACCGGCAAGGCGCTTGCCTTCACCGCAGACGTCACGCCGCGCTACTGTGCGGCCGATCCGTTCGAAGGCGGGCGCCAGGCCGTGGCCGAGGCCTTTCGCAACCTCTGCGCGACTGGCGCGCAGCCCCTCGCCCTCACTGACAATTTGAATTTCGGCAATCCCGAACGCCCCGAAATCATGGGCCAGCTGGTGGATTGCATCAAAGGCATCGGCGATGCGGCACGCGTGCTTGATATGCCGATCGTCTCGGGAAATGTGAGCCTTTACAATGAGACCGAGGGCAAGGCGATCCTTCCCACGCCGACCATCGGCGCTGTGGGCTTGCTTGAAACCCTCGATCAGATGATCTCCATAGCGCCGCATCCGGGCGATGAGGCGGTGCTGATCGGCGCCACGAACGGCCATCTCGGCCAGTCGGCGCTGATGGCCGAGCTCTATCGCAGTGAAGAGGGCGCGCCCCCACCGGTGGATCTCGAAGCCGAACTCATCACCGGCGAGCTGGTGCGGGCCCTGCGGGCCGAGGGGCTGATTTCGGCGGCGCATGACCTGGCCGATGGCGGGCTGGCGGTGGCCGCAGGCGAGATGGCTTTGGCTGCCGATACCGGCGTCACACTGCGCGAAGAGGACAGCCTGATGCATGCCGAATGGTTCTTTGGAGAGGATCAAAGCCGCTATCTCCTCTCGATTGCGCCGGACAAGCTGCGCGACGCAATGGCCCGCATTCTTGGGGCCGAGGTGCCGGTGGCCCATGTCGGGCGCTTTGGCGGCCTTTGGGTCGATTTCGCCGGGCACCGGGTCACGCTTTCGGACCTGAGGGCCGCGTATGAGGGCGGCTTGAAATCCTTCATGAGCTGACACAGGCTGCAACCTCCTTGGGCAGCTTGTTTGGGCAGCCCACCTGAGCGCGACCGGGTGTTGTGCCCGGAACGGCGCAGTGCCCGCCCATGCGCATGGTCTTGCGAAGCCGCAGGCCAACGCCTACACCGGTGAGGACAGGGAGGATCGGCATGGCGATGGAAGCGGTGGAGATCGAGCGGCTCATCAAGGAGGCGTTTCCGACCGCTCAGGTCACGATCACAGATCTCGCCGGCGACGGAAACCATTATGCGGCCACGGTCATTGCCGAGGAGTTTCGCGGCCTCAACCGGGTTCAGCAACAACGCGCTGTCTATGCCGCGCTAAAAGGCAAGATGGACGGCCCGGCGGGCGACTTGCACGCCTTGGCGCTCACCACCCGCGCGCCGGAGTGAGCGCCTTTGCAAGCTTCCTGCTCGCCTGTGGCGCCATCGCCGTTTTCGTCCTGCTGATGATGCGGCGCCAAGGCCGCCGCCCGCGCCCGACCCGACCCATGCACACTCAGCGGCGTGACGATCGCGGCGGACCGGAAGATGGCGGCAATGGGTGAAAGGCCGCCATTGCGCCGGCCGGCAGCGCGGCGCATCGCCTGTGCAAGCACCATGTCACCCGCCCCATTGCAGGGGCGGACGCGCTCGATTATCTATCACGGCGACAGAATTTTCGGGCCGGATGGCCGAGGAGCAAACCGATGACCGACGCTACGGCAAGCATTCAGGCAGATGTGGATGGCAACGATGTGGTGCTGTTCATGAAGGGCAACGCAACCATGCCGCAATGCGGGTTCTCGGCCCGCGTGGCCGGCGTGCTCAACTATATGGGCGTGACCTATAAGGATGTGAATGTTCTTGCCGATGCCGACATCCGCCAGGGCATCAAGGATTTTTCGGACTGGCCGACAGTTCCACAACTCTATGTCAAGGGCGAGTTCGTGGGCGGATGCGACATCATCACCGAGATGGTGATGTCGGGTGAGTTCGACCAGCTTCTTGAGACCAAGGGCGTGGGTTATGACAAGGCTGCGGCGGAAAAGATCCGCGAGGCCAACAGCGACGC
>JBCDDO010000132.1:0-7464 GCA_039180245.1 Pseudomonadota bacterium
GCACCGGTGTGCCCGATCGTGACCATAACGAAATTCTGAATCATCGCCGCCAGGTCGATGATCATCTCCATGGCGGTGACCCGCATGGTGACTTCCAGTGCCGCGATCAGCGCAGCAAATCTCATTGCGCGGCGCTAGGCGGCGATGGCAAGCGCGGCCAGCACCCCGAGTGCGGCCGCCTCGGTCGGGGTGGCAATGCCGGCATAGATCGAGCCCACCACTACGGTGAAGAGGGCCATGGGTGCTGCCAGCGCGCGCAGGCCCTCTTCACCGTGGTGGTGGGCTCGATCTATGCCGGCATTGCCACCCCGACCGAGGCGGCAGCACTCGGGGTGCTGGCCGCACTGGCCATCGCGGCCTCGCGCCGCGCATTGAGCTTTGCTGCGCTGATCGCGGCACTGGAAGGCACCATGCGGGTCACCGCCATGGTGATGCTCATCGTCCTGGCGGCGTTCTTTCTGAATTTCGTGATGGTCTCGATCGGGCTTACCGGTGCGATCACCGACGCGATGCGCAGCCTCGACCTTGCGCCGGCCGCAGTGATGCTGATCCTGGTTGCGATCTATCTGCTGTTGGGCTGCTTCATGGAGACGCTCTCGCTGATGATCGCAACGACACCGATCGTCACGCCGGTGGTTGCGGCGCTGGGCTATGACCTGGTGTGGTTCGGCGTGCTCTTCATGATCCTCATCGAGGCGGCGCTGATCACCCCGCCGATCGGGGTCAATCTATTTGTGGTGCAAAGCGTGCGGGCGACCAGTGCGCCGGGCCCGATCCGCGAGGTTATGCTGGGTGCCCTGCCCTTTCTGGCGATGATGCTGGCAATGCTCTTTTTGCTCATCGCCTGGCCCGGGCTTGCGCTGTGGCTGCCGCAGATGTTCTTCTCACAATGACCAGGGAAAGGAACGACGTATGAAACGACTTGCTCCGCTTGCCGTAGCTGCGGCTCTCTTGGCCGGCCCGGCCGCCGCACAGGATCTTACGATCAATGTGGTCGGCAATCTCGGCATCACCACGCAGTCCAAAACCATCGAGGCGCCGTTCTGGACCGAGGAGATCGGCACACTCTCCGACGGCAAGATCGCCGCAAATTTCAAACCCTGGAATGAGATGGGGCTGAAGGGTCCGGAGGTGTTCCGGCTGCTGAGCCAAGGGGTGATGAACATCGCCACCGCGCAGCTTGGGCACCATGTCGGTGACGCGCCGATCAATGACGCGACCGATCTGGCCGGGCTGTCGCCGACAATCGAGGAGTTTCGCAAGATCACGGATGCGTTTCGCCCCGAGCTTGCGACGTTTTACGCCGATGAGCTGGGTCTTGAGATCCTGACCCTGCAGAGCTTCCAGGCCCAGATCCTTTATTGCCGTGACGAATTCTCCGGGCTCGCCGATCTCGCCGGACGGACGGTGCGCTCGTCAGGCGCGAGCCAGGCCGATTTCATCGAATATTTCGGCGGCACCGCAATCAGCATGGCCTTTGGCGAGGTCCAGCAGGGGCTGCAACAGGGCGTCATCGACTGCGCCATCACCGGCACGCTCTCGGGCTATTCGGCCAAATGGTATGAGGGCGCCAAATACCTCTACACCCTGCCGATCAACTGGGGCTCGGGTGCCACGGTGGCCAACAAGGCCTGGTGGGACGGGCTGCCCGACGACACCCAGGCCCTGATCCGCGCGGCGCTGAGCGATGTGGAAAGCGAAATGTGGGCGCTCAACGCTTCGGAAAACGAGGTCGGCATCAATTGCAACACCACCGGACCCTGCCCGCTGGGCGATCCGGCCGGGATGGTGCGCGTCGACCCCACCGAGGCCGAGATCGCACTGCGCGAGACGGCCATGCGCGAGGGTGTGTTGCCGGGCTTCAAGGCGCGCTGCGGCGAGGCTTGCGTTGCCAAGTTCAACGCCGCCATCGGACCCGTGGCAGGGCTCAGCATCGAGTGATATGACCCGTCAGGTCCGGTTCCGGACACCAAGCATGCGGTATGATGCTGTGTCCTTCACGCTCGCACGCTCGCGTGCCTTGGCAATGAGCATGGGGCGCGCCGATCTTGAATCGGCGCTCTCCCCGCTGACGGGCTGTGCGCATGATGTGCTGGGCGACGCCGAGGCCGCGTCGCGCCCAGGCGCGCTCAAGACCGGCGAGCGCGATTACCGCGTGGCGGGCGTCTTTCTGATCACACCGGACCGTCGCTACAACATGCTGGTCGCCAGCCAAGGCTTTCCGCCCGAACAACGGCGTCTGGCCATTCCCATCGACTGGAACCATCCCGGTGAGGTCGTGCGGACCCAAAGCTCGATCCTGCTGGAAAACACCGACACCCATGCCGAGTTCAAACAGTTCCTCAAAAGCTCGCGCATGGGTTCTTCGGTCTACGCGCCGATCATGACGGCAGACGGGATGATCGGCCAGATCGTCGCCGCCGCCCAGGCGCGCTGGACCTATGATGCAACCGATCTCGCGCGGCTCGAGCGGCTTGGATACGACGCCGCACGGATCTGGACCGCGACCGCCGGCGCGCATTGGCTGGCGGCCGATTATCCGGCCCCCGACATCTGGCGGGCGCAGGACCATGTCTGAGACCGGGTCTGGCTTGGCGATCGTCGACCGGCTGGTGACGCACATCACCGGCGCGGCCTTCGAGGATCTGGGCCCGGAGGTGCTGGACAAGGCCGCGGTGTTCCTGCTCGACAGTCTGGGCGTGGGCATCGCCGGCTCCTCGGGCGCCTCGGTCGATGCGCTGATTGCAACGGTGTCGGGCTGGGGCGCGGGCGACGAGGCCACAATCTGGGTGTCGGGCGAGCGGCTGCCGGCCGGCTCGGCCGCGGTGGTCAACGCCTATCAGATCCACTGTCTTGAGTATGATTGCGTGCATGAGGGCGCGGTGGTCCATCCCATGGCGACCGTGCTCTCGGCGCTGATGGCCTATGCCGAGCGGCGCAGCGCGGCCGGGCGCCCGGTCTCGGGCCGCGACTTTCTGCTTGCGCTGTGCATCGGGGTCGATGTCGCCACGCTATTGGGCGTCGCGGCCACCGGGCCGGTGCGCTTTTTCCGCCCCGCAACGGCGGGCGGCTTTGGGGCGACATCCGCGATTGCCCGGCTGGAGGGGCTGGATGCGGCCGGCGTGAAAGATGCGCTGGGCGCGGTCTATGCCCAGACCTCTGGCACCTTGCAGCCCCATGTCGAGGGCTCGCCAATGTTGGGGCTGCAGATCGGCTTCAATGCCCGCGCCGCCCTGGCGGCCGTCGATCTGGCCCGCGCCGGTTTGCGGGGCCCGCATGACATGATCGACGGGCCCTATGGGTATCTGCGGCTGATCGAGGACGACGCGTTCGATCTAAGCCTGATCGAGCCGCTGATCGGGCACGACTGGCAGATCGCGCGGCTGGCGCATAAGCCCTTCCCCTCGGGCCGGCTGACCCATGGCGTGGTCGATGCGCTGATGCAACTCTCCGCCCGGCATGGTTTTGCGCCTGCCGAATTGGTGCGGCTTCGCGGCCGCGTGCCGCCGCTGGTCATGCGGCTGGTGGGCCGGCCCGACATTCCCGACCCGTCGCCCAATTATGCCAAGCTCTGCCTGCGCTATGTCGCTGGCGCCTGGCTTGCTCGCGGTCAGGTCGATGTGCCGGAGTTTCGGGATCCCGACATTCTGCGCGACCCGGCGGTGCATGATTTCGCCGCCAGGGTGGAAATCGCGCTTGACGACAACCCCGATGTCAATGCGCTTGACCCGCAATGGTTCGAGGTCGAGCTTGCCTCAGGCGCGCGGCATGAGATTTGGCTTGAACATGTCTTTGGCCATCCGGAGGCGCCGCTCTCGACCCAGCAGAATCTCGACAAGTTCCGGCGTTGTATCGGCTATGCCCGCACGCCGATGGCCCCAGACCAAGCCGCCTCGATCGAAGATGCGGTCGCAGGGCTGACCGGGCTCGATGACGCGGCCAAGCTGGCCCGCCTGACGGTGATCGGGCGATCTGGGCCTGCATAGATTTGTCCGGACAAATGCTTGACAGGCGCCCGATCTGCCGAAAGAACGGGCGGGTCGATTGGGGAGGCGCCGATGGCGGGCAGCGTGGTCAAAACGGGCGAGAACCGCTTTCGGGAGCGGTTCGGTCGGTATTTCGAAGAGTTTGAGGTCGGCCATATCTATGAGCATCGGCCCGGGCGCACCATCACCGAGACCGACAATACCTGGTTCACGCTGCTCACGATGAACACCCATCCGATGCATTTCGACGAGGAATACGCCAAGGCCAGCGAGTTCGGCCGCACCATCGTGTGCTCGCCCTTCACCGTGGCGCTGATGGTCGGCATGTCGGTCACCGATGTCAGCCAGAAGGCGATCGCCAATCTGGGCTGGTCGGAGATCAAGCTCACCCATCCGCTTTATGCCGGCGACACGCTGACGGCCGAAAGCGAGGTTCTGGCCAAGCGCGAGAGCAAGTCGCGCCCCAATGCCGGGCTGGTGACGGTGGCCACGCGCGGCTTCAACCAGGGCGGCACGCTGGTCTGCGCGTTCGAGCGGACCATCTTGGTGGCGCGCGAGGGGTTCGAGAATGAGACCAAAGCGGGCTATTGAGGGAGACGTCTGATGAACGCAATGACCCAGATCTCCGACGAAGACCGGATGATGCTCGACGCGATCGAGAAATGGCTCGAACGCGATGTGCGCCCGCATGTTCTGCGGCTGGACCATGCCGATGAATACCCCGCCGAGATGGTCGAGCAGATGAAGGAGATGGGGCTGTTCGGCGCGACCATCCCCGCGGAGTATGGCGGGCTGGGGCTCACGGCCGGCACCTATGCCCGGATCGTGGAGAAAATCGCCGAAACCTGGATGAGCCTGACGGGCATCTTCAACTCCCACCTCATCATGGCCGCCTGCGTGACCCGCATGGGCACGGAAGAGCAAAAGCGTCATTATCTGCCGCGCTTTGCATCCGGCGCGCTGCGCGGCGGGCTGGCGTTGACCGAACCCGATGCCGGCACCGATCTGCAAGCGATCCGCACCCGCGCGGTGAAATCGGGCAATGGCTATACGGTGAACGGCACCAAAACCTGGATTTCGAACGGCATCCACGGCCAGGCCTTCGCACTGTTGGTCAAGACCGACCCGGAGGCGCAGCCGCGCCACAAGGGCATGTCGATGTTCATCGCCGAAAAGGGCGAGGGCTTTACAGTCTCAAAGAAGCTCGAAAAGCTGGGCTATAAGGGCATCGACAGCGCGGAGCTGGTCTTTGAGGATTATCAGATCGGGGCCGAGGCGCTTATCGGTGGCGAAGAAGGCCGCGGCATGCAAACCGCGCTGGGCGGGCTGGAACTGGGCCGCATCAACATCGCCGCGCGCGGCTGCGGGCTGGCCCAGGCGGCGCTGAAGGACAGCGTGCGCTATGCGCAGGAGCGCAAGACCTTCGGCAAACCCATCGCCGAGCATCAGGCGATCCAGCTCAAGCTCGGCGAGATGGCCACCAAGGTGCAGGCCGCGCGGCTGCTGACCTATGACGCGGCACGGGCCTATGACACCGGCGAGCGCTGCGACATGGAGGCGGGCATGGCCAAGTATTTCGCCTCCGAAGCCGCGGTCGATAACAGCCTGGAGGCGATGCGCATCCATGGCGGCTATGGCTATTCCAAGGAATACCATGTCGAGCGCTATTTCCGCGACGCGCCGCTGATGTGCATCGGCGAGGGCACCAATGAGATCCAGCGGATGATCATCGCCAAGCAGCTCATCGAGCGGCATCCGGCATGATCGCAGGCACAGGGCCGCGCTGATGGATCTGGGGCTGACGGGCCGGCGCGCTTTGGTGACCGGGGCAAGCCGGGGCATCGGCCGGGCCATTGCCACCGCGCTCGCCCGCGAAGGCTGCGATGTGTCGCTGGTCGCTCGCAACGCAGACGCCCTGGCAGAGACGGCCGCGCAACTGGCGGCCGAGACCGGGCGCCGCATCACCTGGCATGCCGCCGATCTGACCGAGAGCGGCGCGGCCGACGCCGCGCTCAAGGCCCATTTGGCCGCGCATCAGGGCCTTGAGATCCTGGTCAACAATGCCGGGGCCTCGGCGGCCGGCGATTTCTTCGCGCTCGCCGACACGCAGTGGGAGGCGAGCTTTGCGCTCAAGTTCCATGGCGCGGTGCGCATGTGCCGGGCCGCCCTGCCCACGCTCGCAGCCTCGGGCCATGGGGTGATCCTCAACAATATCGGCGCCGCGGCCAAACAGCCAAAGCCGGGCTTTCTGATCGGCGCCACGATCAATGCGGCCCTGCAGAGCTTTACCAAGGGGCTGGCGCAGATCGGGCTTGAGCAGGGCGTGCGGGTCGTCTCGATGAATTCAGGCCCGGTGCGCACCGAGAAGATGCAGGCCAATCTGGAGCGTCTGGCAGCCGAGGCCGACCGCGACATCGAAGACATCGCCGCCGAGCGTGCCCGCGACATCTTCGGGATGTGGCGCTATGCGGCACCGGCCGATCTGGGAGATCTTGCCGCGTTTCTGGCCTCGGACCGTGCTCAGCATATTCATGGCGCCAATATCTTCATCGATGGTGGCCAGACCAAAGAGATGTAAAATCGACCCAAACGGACCCGCGACAAACAGCGGGCCAACAACAGAGGAGAAGCACAATGACCATCAGAACGCTGATCGCGGCCGGCGCGCTTGCCGCCTTTGCCATCCCGGCTGCGGCACAGGTTGAATGGGATGTCGCCGTGCCCTGGGGCGCGAGCGAGTTTCACACGGTCAACGCAATCAACTTCGCCGCCCGCGTGGCGGAGGCGACCGATGGCGCGGTCACCATGACCGTGCATCCCGGCGGCGCGCTGGGCATCCGGGCCAATGAGAGCCTGCGGGCGGTGGAAGACGGCGCGGTGCCGATGGCCGAATATGCGCTTTTTCAGAATGTGGGCGATGTGCCGATCCTGGGGGTGGAATCGATCCCATTCCTGATCTCGGATTATGCCGAACTGCGTAAAATGCATGAGCTGGTGCGCCCCCTCTGGGAGGCCGAGCTGGAAAAGCGCAACCAAAAGGCGCTCTATATCGTGCCCTGGCCCAGCCAGAACTTCTTCACCAAGGATCCGGTGGGCGGCATCGATGATCTGTCGGGCGTGCGCTTCCGGACCTATGATGCCAACACGGCGACCATGGTGCAGCGCCTCGGCGCCGTGCCGTTGCAGATGAACAGCCCCGACATCGTGCCGGCCCTGGCCACCGGCAAGCTTGATGCGGTGATGACCTCGGGCACCACGGCGGCTGCCCAGAAATACTGGGAATTTCTCAACCACACCTACAACACCAACCATCTTTGGGCCTCCAACGCCATGGCCGTAAGCCTGGACTATTGGAACGAGCTGAGCGCAGAGCAGCAGGCCACGATCGAAGCGATTGCCGCGGAGATGGAACCGGGGTTCTGGGAGATCTCTGAGGCCGAGCATGCCAAGCGCATGCAGCAGCTGATGGACAATGGCA
>JBCDDO010000133.1:0-7459 GCA_039180245.1 Pseudomonadota bacterium
AGATAGGCCAGAAGCAGCGCGGTGAGGCAGATCGCCAGGCTGATTGCGAATTTGTCGCCCAGAAGCTGGGCGATATCGAGCCGCAGGATGCAACTTTCGCCGAAATCGCCCTGAAATGCGCCGATCAGCCAGGTGCCCCAGCGTTCAAAAAACGGCCGGTCGAGCCCCAGGCGCACCCGCTCGGCCTCGATATCGGCCACGGTGATCTGCTGTCCTTGGGTGTTCTTGAAGGCGACATAGCGCTCTGCACAATCGCCCGGCACCAGCTCCATCAGCGAAAACACAATAAGGGAAACGAGTGCGAGGGTGAAGACCGCCATGGCGGCCCGTACAATGACGAACTGCACGAATTGCGGCATGACGCCCTCCCCTGCTCAGGAAACTCTCATCGCGCCGCGAAAGCATTGCAACGAAAAACGGCAGATCTGCGTGGGAAAGTCGGGGATGTGCCGGGCGCGTCGCAGCGCCCGGCCCGAAAGCGCAGCGCGCGGTCAGTTGGCGTCGGCCAGGAACCACTGCACCGGCGCGTAAGGATAGGTCCGGTAATACTCGTAGGACCAGGTCTTGAACTCGGTCACGTTGCGCAGCGCGTTGCGGTGATAGACCGGGTTCGGCGCCTGCACCGTGCCGATGAAGAAGAGGTTCTCGGTCATCGCCTTGGCCATGCGCGCGCCGATCTCGGCCGCCTCGTCCGAGCCCGGCGTGGCGGCCTGGAACGCGGCGATATCGGCCATGAGCGCCTTTACTTCGGCCGGCGGTTCGATGCCCGCGGCCCCGTCGGATTCCACCCATTCCGCCCAGAGCATGCCCGAGCGATGGCCGAAATAGTTCTCAAAGGGCGGCACCCAAAGTTCATTATTGCCCAGCACCACCGCCACTGGCTGGCCCTTCTGCCACATACCCACGTCGAGCTTATTGGCCGATTGTGCCGAGCGATACTCGTCCGGGGTGACTTCCTTCACGCTGGTCTGGATGCCAACCTCGGCCCAGTACTGGCCGACAAACTCCACAACCTCGCCGGCGATGCCCTGGGTGGAGAATTGCAGGTTCAGCACAAAGCCCTCGCCATTGGGCAGCTCGCGAAACCCGTCGCCATCGGTGTCGATCAGGCCGACCTCATCAAGCAGCGCCATTGCGCCGGCCGGGTCATAGGCCGCTGCATAGCTGGTCAATGCCGGGTCGACGAAATCGGGGGTCGGGGAAAAGCCGATATATTGCTTGGGCTCGCCCAGGCCGAAGAACACCGTCTCGTTGAGCTCGTCACGGTTGATGGCGATCGACATCGCACGGCGGAAGCGCACATCCGAGAACACCGCCCGCTTGGCCTCATCTTCCGAGGTCACATTGAACGAGAAGGTGGGCATCGCAATGGTCGGTTTGAGCTGGATGGTGTAGTCGCCTTTTTCCTGGTTTTCCAACAGGATGGGCGCCGAGGGCAGCTGCACCGACTGCGATTTATAGTCGACCTCGCCATTCACCAGTTTGAGGATGCGCACCTCGTTTTCATTGATGTAGAGCTCGTCCTGCTCGGAGATATAGGGCAGCTGGTTGCCCTGCGTGTCGACCATGTGGAAATAGGGGTTGGCGACCAGCTTGCGGCCCTCGGTGGTGTCGGCCACATAGATGTGGCTTTCCAGCGTCGGCTGGGTCGCGGCCGGTAATGTCACAGCCAGATCGGGGTCGCGCAGCATCGGGGTGGGCGTGTCGGTCCAATCCGAATTGCCATAATAGAAGTTCAGAAGGTCATAGCCGCTCTCAAACCCGAACTCCGCGGCCAGCGCATTGGCCTCTGGATTGATGTCGGGGTGGAACTGACCCAGGAAATGCTTGGGCTGAAAGCCCTGCGCGTATGAATTGGCGAAATGCACAAGCAGGCCGGGCTTGGGTGCCGGCAGCACGAAGGCAAAGGTCACCTCGTCAATCACCTCGATCGCGATCGGGTCGCTGCCGACCAGCACGTAATCCTTGGGGCTCTCGATCACATTGGGATCAAGCGCGAGGTTGTTGAGCCAGAATTCGACATCGGCGGAGGTGAAGGGCGCGCCATCCGACCATTTATGGCCCGCACGCAGGGTGAAGGTGAGGCGGGTGTAATCTTCGTTCCACTCCCAGCTCTTGGCGACGTTGGGCACGATGGTCTGCAGATCATCGGCATAGCGCACCAGGTTCACATGGCGCACGGACAGAAAATCCGAGGTGCCGGCTTCGGTCGCGTTCGACAGCGCGCGCAGCGTGCCGCCATGGGTGCCAATCTCGGCATAGGGCACGATGACCAGCGGCTCGGTCGGAAGCCGCTCGGCCAAGGGCGGCAGATCGGGATTGCCCTGGATTGCGGCGTTGAGCGCGGCCATGTCGGGATTGGCGGTGAAGCTCAGCTCGCAGCCGGCCAAGCCCTCGAATTCGGCCAGTTCATACTGCTGGGTGTAGGGCCCGGCGGGCACACCCGCACGGTCGGCCTGGGTGACGGGCGGACAGGCGGCCAAGGCCGTACCCCCCATTGCAAGGGTCGCAACCCCTGCCAAAAGCAGTTTCTTCATTCGTGTTCCTCGCTGTTCGGCGGTTTGGTGGGGTGCAGACGACGCGGCGCTGTCCCGGGCTGCCAGTGCGCAGACATACCTGGCCGCTCTATGCTCGCTCTTTGACATTGCGCCGCCCCCGCTTCGCTATGGTTCTGCCGTTGCGACTCTGCGCGACCCGCTGTCGGTCGGCAAGCTCACCCGAGCCGCGCCGGACAGCAGCATAGACACATGACAGTTTTGTGACACATTTCCTGCGCTTGCGAGAATGGGTGCCGACAAGCCTCGTTGCCTTGCACTTGGCGTCTCGATGCTCATTGTGTCAGCTGGGCAGCACTTGGTTTAGGCGCTCGGCGCTGTCCTGCTCCGGTCCCCGCGGCTATATTGCTCCGCAGGTCACATATGGGGGTTCGCAATGACAAGTAGGCATGGCGATTTTCACTGGCTTGAGCTCAACACCCGCGATCCGGATGCAGCGGCCAGCTTCTACACGCAGGTGATGGGATGGACCGTCGAGCAGGTGCCGATGGAGGATGGCACGCCCTATGGGCTGATCCGCAACGGCACGACGATGATCGGCGGCATCTTCACGATGGACGGGCCCTATTTCGACGGCATCCCGAATCACTGGTTCCAGTATTTTGCGGTGGCTGACATCGATGCGGCCCAGGCGGCGGTGCTGGCGGCCGGCGGCGAGATACGGCGCCCGCCCTTCGATGTGCCCGATACGGGCCGGATCATGATCGTCTGCGATGCCTCCGGCGCACCCTTCGGGCTGATGACACCGGTCGAGATGGGCGCAGATGCGGTTGAGGCTGACAGCGGCGGCGCGGACGGAGACGCTTGACCCGCTGCATCCTGCATATCGGCACGACGAAAACCGGCAGCTCTTCGATCCAGCGCAGCTGTTTTGCGCAACGCGCGCAGTTGGCCCAATCCGGCATCGCCTATTTCGACTGGCGTGAAAACCACAGCTACCTGCATGCCGCGTTTCACGACGATCTGGCGGGGTATCTCCCGCTGCGCCGGCTGGGGTTCGACACCGCCCAGGCCAGGGCAGGCTTTGCGCGGGAGGCCAAGGACCGGCTCGCCACGTTCCTTGCCGCGTCGGGTCCGGAGGTCAAGGTGATCTCCGGCGAAGGATTGGGCGATTTCACCCCCCAGGCGGTGACGGCATTGCGCGATCTGCTGGCCGCGCATTCCGCCGACACCCAGGTGGTCGTCTATGTCCGCGCGCCCTTTGCCTATGCCAACAGTCAGGCTCAGCAATGCGTCAAGACCGGGGTGACGTTTGAGGACATCCGGGCCGAAACGCTGGGCGCCGAAACGCTGGGCACCGAAACGCTGGGCGCCGAAACGCTGGGCCAGGCAAGGCCGCGGATGTCGGGCGGGGCCAATGTGCGGCCAAACTATCGCCTGCGCATCGAAAAGTTCCAGCAGGCATTCGGGCCCGAGGCCGTTGTCATTCGGCCCTTCGAGCGTGCCCGGCTGGCCCGGGGCGATGTGGTCGAGGATTTTCTGCGCACCGCGTTTGGCCGCGACGCGGCCGCGCTTGGGATCGCGCCGATGCGGGTCAATGAATCGCTCGACCATGCGGCGGTTCTGTGCATCGAGGCGGTCAACCGCTCCGCGCCGCCCTTCATCGATGGTCAACGCAATCCGGCACGGGCCGAGACGCTGGTCGCCGGCTTCAAGCAGACCGAGGCCGCAACGCCCTTCCGCATGCCAGGGTTCGACTGGCCGCGCTTTGTCGAGGTGATTGCCGATGATGTGGCCTGGCTGGCCGAGACGACCGGCGGCGAGATTGCTTTTCCGCTCGATCCTGGGCATTGGCCGGCGCCGCCGGGCCCGGTGGATCTCGGCGCCGTCGGCGATCTGCTCAACCGGCGGATGCGGGAGCTGGAAAAGGCCCGGCCCGAGGCCAGGCTGCTGGCCTATCTGGTGCGGCTTCTCTTGGGCCGCGACAACGCTGGGCCGCGCATGACCGAGGCCCTTGCGCAGATCAAGGACACAGCGCTTTTGTTGCCGCTTGCCCGGCTGCTCTCCCAACAAGGCCATGCCGAGCTCGCGCAGCACGCACTTGAGCGGGCCGGCACGGTGACCGCGCCCGACAGTCCCGAGCAGGCGCGGCTCGGGCGTTTGCGTGCTCAGCTGGCCGATCGGTCCGAAAAGATCCCCTGACAGCGCCGCCAGCACGCGCATCCTGCATCATGGAACGGTCGGACCGCCGTTCGAAGCGGTGGCCCAGGGGGTCCGGCGCCACCCCAGACTTTCACACGCCGTCCCGCCGGGGCAGAATGGGCCGACACCCAATGCCGTAGCCGACACCCAGTGCCGTAGTAGGGAGCCCATGCCACACCATCCCCACGACCCGTTGCCCGGTCCGCCGTCTCAGACCGGCGCGGACATGCCGCGCATGTCGCTTGCGCCGGGGCTGGAGACCAGCCGCATTGTCACCGGGCTGTGGCAAATGGCCGATCAGGAGCGCGGCGGCACCGGGCCGGATCTGGACGCTGCGGCCGACGCGCTCGCGGCCTATGCGCGGGCTGGGTTCACCGGCTGGGACATGGCCGACCATTATGGCTCGGCCGAGATCGTGGCCGGGCGTGCCCGCGCCCTGTTGGCGGCCGAGGGCGGGCCGGCGCCGATGATCGCCACCAAATGGTGCCCCGAGCCAGGGCCAATGACACCCGAGACGGTGCGCGCCGGGGTCGAGCGAGCGTTGCGCCGGCTCAAGACCGATCACATCCCCCTGCTGCAGCTGCACTGGTGGCGCTATGAGCATCCGGGATATCTGGATGCGGCGGCCGAGCTGATGCGGCTGCGCGCGGCCGGGCTGATCGGCGAGCTTGGCGTGACCAATGTCGATGCGGCGCATTTGCGGGTGCTGGTGAAGAACGGCGTCGCGCTGCGCACCAATCAGGTGAGCTTTTCGCTCATCGACCGACGGGCCGACGGACCGCTTGCCGCGGCCTGTGCGGCATTGGGGGTCAGGCTGCTGGCCTATGGAACCCTCTGCGGGGGGTTTTTGTCCGAACGCTGGCTTGGCGCAGCGCCGCCCGCACCGGAAGATTGGTCGAAGATGAAGTACCTGCGCTTCATCGACGCCGCGGGCGGCTGGGGGCCATTCCAGGCTGTGCTGCGCGCCGCCAACGCCGTGGCGCGCCGGCATGCCGTCTCCATCGCCAATGTCGCCACCCGCTGGGTGCTGGACCGCCCGCATGTCGCCGCGGTGATTGTCGGGGCGCGGCTGACCGAACGCGACCACCGTGCCGACAATCTGCGCGCCCTTGGCTTTGCCTTTGACGACACGGACCGGGCGACGCTCAACACAGCCCTTGAGGGACTATTGCCGATTCCGGGCGATTGCGGGGATGAGTATCGCCGCCCGCCCTTTCTGACCGCCTCGGGGGATCTCTCGCATCATCTCGATGAGGTTCCGAAGATCTATGCCGGAGCCGCGGTGCCGGGCCGCCCAGCCCGGGCGCGGGTGGATACCGGCACGGAATGGGAGGCCGCGGCGGGGTTTTCCCGGGCGATCCGCACGGGACGACGCATCCTCGTCTCGGGCACCACGGCGACCGACGACCATGGCCAGGTCGTGTGCCCGGGCGATCCAGCGGGGCAGACGACCTTCATCCTCGACAAGATTGCCGCATCGCTGGAAGCCCTGGGCGGCAGTCTCTCCGATGTCGTGCGAACCCGCATCTATATGGCCCAGACCGAGCGCTGGGAGGAGGTCGCGCGCGCCCATGGCGCGGCATTGGGCGAGGTGCGGCCGGCCAACACGCTGATCCGCGCCGCGGCGGTGGGACCCTATGAGGTGGAGATCGAGGCGGAAGCGGAGCTCGACGCACCCTAGGCTGAGATCGGCTCAAGACCCGATTTGCAACACAAAACCGGCGGCACTTGCTGAACCCAACACAAGGTACCTGGCGCCGCCGCTGTCATGGCGCCCGCTATCGCGTGCCCCAGCGGCTCCCGTGCTCAGCGGGCCGGCCATGCGCGACGCCCTCATGGTGCGATAGCTCCAGTTAAGCTCGCTCTTTCGCCGCATGCGCAGGGTGGGAGCGAGATAGTCCTGAGTGATGCCCAATGTCGGGGTCATCACGCCCGGCACAAATGCCCACGCGCCGGGCCGGATCTGAAGGTCAACCGGATCGCCATGGTGCTGTCGAGAAGGGGCGGGATCGGCAAGGCTGGACGCGGCGCCGAGGACCAGGCGCGCGACGAGAACAGAGCCGCGGCACTCATGGATCCGCCGAGGAGCACCTGCCTGCGAGAGAGGCTCAACGCCATCCTTGTTTCTCCTGTTACCGCTCGGCCCATGACGGCATGTGCCGTTTGCTGGGCGCATCGGACCGTGATCTTGTCTGGCGTCGAAACTGCTCCGAATGCGTTTGCCCGTCGATTGGACAAATGCCGGATGGCCGCAACCGGGCATGGGGCGACAGGTCAGGTTCCGGCATCGGGCAAATGACCTAAATCCCGGCGCCAAACGCCAGCAGGAACCGCCATGACCGAACAGCCCTGTTCCGCCTTCGTCGGGTGTTCTCTGTAAGTGCCGTCGAAATTGCGCTCCAGTTTCTCGCCGATGAAACCCTTGGTCAGATGGCTGACGATCTCTTCCGGTTCGTCTTCAGCGCCGTCTTGCTGGCAATTCTGGTTGCCGAGCGTCTTTTCCAGCAACGGGAACTGGCGACCCTTACAGAGCGGCTGCGAAAGGCGCAGGGCCCGCTTGCAAAGACCGATGCGCAATCGGTTGAACTCGCAAGCCAGCACCGCCCCGTCATGCAAAAACAGTTCGAAGCCTGGCAGCTGAGCCCGAGCGAGCAGGATGTCGTGATCGGGATGCTGAAGGGCCTCGCATTTCGCGAGAGTGCCGAGCTCCGCGGCACGCGGGAGAAAACCGTGCGTCAGCAGGCGTCGACCGTCTATCGCCA
>JBCDDO010000134.1:0-7451 GCA_039180245.1 Pseudomonadota bacterium
CGCGAAAGCCCCAATTACCGCGCACGTTGAGGGCGCCGGGCGGCGGGCTTTGGAGGGCAGCGTCCCGCCCACCCATCCACGCCGCCCCGCCCGGCTCCCCTTGCGGCGTGGTGCGCCTCACTGCGCCGACGGAAAGTGGTAAAGCGTCATGCCACCCAGCAGCAGGGCCTGGCCCGGCATATGGCTCACCGCGTCACAAAGCCGGTCGAGCCGTTTCATGAAATCGCTGTGCAGCCGCACGCGCTCCCTGGGCTCGAGCTGGGCAGCAAAGGCGAAGGCTGCCTCCCACGCGCCGGCATCGGCCAGCAATTCGGCCGCGATCGCATGCTGACTGGGCGGCAGGGGTGCTGTGGGATCTTCGCGAAGGGCCCGCGCAATTGCGGTCCATTCGGTCCAATTCCAGCCAGGGCTCAGCAAACTTGGCCGCGGCGGCGGGGTTTCGATCTTGCCGGTGAGCAGGGGCCGCAGCGCCCGTTTGGCGATGACCCAATCGAAGGTCGTGGCGGCGGACCCAGCAAAATGCCGCAAACTGCGCGACGGCATGTCGAAGCTTTGAAGTGTTGTCCGCAGCGCCTCGACCCCGACCGCATCGGCCAGGGTTTCGAACATGATCAGCCAGCCGGCCTCGGGGTCGCGCAGAGGATCGACCTGGCCGGTCGCATGGGCGTTCAGAAATGCATCGGCCGCGGCCAGGCTTTCGGCCTCATGCCCGGTTTGACTGACATAGATGCTCAACCAGGCAAAAAGCCCATCGTGATAGCTTGCCTTTGACACGCGATAGAGGCTGAGGCGGCGGGCGGCGACTTCGGGGGTCTCGACCAAGCCGTCGACGCGCAGAGGCGCCTCCTGCACCCGCAGCCCGGTGCCCCATTGCCACATGCCGGGCCCAAAGAGGATCTCCTCGACCCAGCCGGCTCCGGCATGGCGCGCCAACAGGTCGCGAAACTCCGCCAGATCGGCCCGGTCGGCCAGAAGATGCGCCGCCAAGCGCAGCTCGCCCGCCGCCTCGGCATGCCGGGCAAAGCGCAGGCGGGCGGCATCGTCGAAATCGGCGGTGATCGCGGCAATGCCCGGGCCGTTGATCGGCGACATGGCCAGGAGGGTTGTGGCCGCATCCGGATCGGCCCGCGCCTGTGCAAAAAGCCTCAGAACGGTTTGTCCCGCGTCGAGACCGATCAGCGCGTGCAGGACATGTGGGTTGGACCAGTTCCGGAAGGATGTCCCGGCTTGAGCAAGAAGCTCGCCCGCCCCGAACCGCGCGACCCGCCAGGCCAGGTGCAGATCTGCCGCGCCATGGACCCGCGCTGTGGCAAGATCGCCCAGCATCGCCTCGATCTCAGCATCCGAGAACGCGCCATAGCGGATCAGCAGATACACCGCTTCGGCGCCAAAGCGGCGCTGCTCAAACCGGCCCAGATCTGTGCGGGCATCGAGCACCGCCTGGGCAGTTTGCAAGATCAGCGGCCGGTGCGCGCATGTCTCGGCACGCGCCGGCGACACCGCGGCGATGAAGAGCGCGCCGATCAGGGCCAAGTGCTTCACTGCCCGCTCACCTCGCCCTCACGCCGCGGATCGGCGGCACCGATCAGCCCCTCGGGGGTGATCTGAATGACATGCAGACCGGAATTGAGATTGCGCACCGTGACCTCATGGCCCAAGGCCGCCAAGCCCGCCTCAAATTGCAGCGCCGAGCTGCGCTCTTCCAGCTCGGTCGCGCCGCCCCGGTTCACGATATGGCCGGCGCCGAGCGCCTCGGCCGGATCGATGCCGAAATCGAGGATCCGGATCAGGTTTGCGGCGACATAGGGAATGATCCGCGATCCGCCCGGCGAGCCGATGAGCAGCACCGGGCGGCCGTCTTGCAGCACGATGGTCGGTGCCATGGAGGAGCGGGGGCGCTTGCCGCCCTCGATCCGGTTTGCGATGGGCCGTCCGTTGCGTTCGGGCCGAAAGCTGAAATCGGTGAGTTCGTTGTTCAGAAGGAAGCCGCCCACCATCAGCCGAGAGCCGAACCCGGTTTCAATCGACGATGTGACCGAGGCCATGTCGCCATACCGGTCGACGATCACGAAATGCGTCGTGCCGGCGCGCTCGGGCTGCAGATCCGGCGCGCGCAAAAGCCCCTCGCGCCAGGGCGGGGTGCCGGCGCGGGCCTTTTCCATCGCTGCATCGGGGTCGATCAGCCGGGACCGCTCGGCCATATAGGCGGGGTCTGTAAGGGTGCCCGGCACCGCCACATAATCGGCATCGGCCATGTAAAGCCCGCGATCGGCAAAGGCGAGTTTCGACGCCTCGGCGAAGAGATGCCAGGCCTCGGCACTGTCGCCCAGCCCGCGCAGATCGAAGGGCTCCAGCAGCATCAGGATCTGGCCCACAGTCAGCCCGCCGGAGGAGGGTGGGCCCATTCCGCAAATCTCGTACTCTCGATAGGGAACGCAGACCGGCGCCCGTTCCAGCACTGCATAGCTCGCCAGATCCTGGGCGGTCATCGGCGAGGGGTTCATCGGCGCATCGCGCACCGTTGCCAAAAGATCGCCCGCAATTACTCCATCGTAGAAGGGGGCCGCACCCCGATCCGCGATCAAGCGCAGGCTGCGCGCAAGCGCGGGGTTCGTCAGCGGGGTGCCCGCCCGCAGCGGCGTTCCATCGGCTGCAAAGAAGTAGGATCGCGTCGGCTCGAACAGCATGAGCCCCCGATCCTGCGCCCCGGCGATGGAGGCTGCGAGCCGGGGCGAGACCGGAAAGCCCTCCTCGGCCAGGGCGATGGTCGGGGCCAGCAGCTCGGCCCAGGGCAGGCGCCCATGCGTCAGATGCACCGCCTCGAGCAGGGCCAATGTGCCCGGCACCCCGACCGATTTGCCGCCCGGAACCGCCTCGAAAAACTTCATCGGCTCGCCATCCGGGTCAAGCCAATAGTCCGGCGTTGCGGCAGCCGGCGCGGTTTCACGCCCGTCCAGCGTGGTGAGCGTCTGTGCCGAGGCGTCCCAGTAGAGAAGAAACGTCCCGCCGCCCAGGCCCGAGCTTTGCGGCTCAACCAGCGTGAGCATGATCTGCACGGCCACCGCGGCATCGGCCGCCGAGCCGCCGCGGGCCAGGATCGCGCGCGCAACCTCAACCGCGGCGGGATGCGCGGCCGCGACCATGAAGCTCTCGGCTTCGGCGCGGGCAGATGGCTTCAGCGCATAGGTCTGTTCCGGCTGGTCCTGCGCGGTGGCGGCACCGGCCAGCGCGCCAAGGCACAGAGCAAAGGCAAGCCCTCGAATCATCTTCATGTCTCCTGCTGGATGCCGGGCAAGCCTGAGCACCGCCGCGGGGTTGCGCAACCGCAAGCTGTGCTTGCCGCGCGTGCCCTCTTGCCTTTCGCCGGGCTTTGGGCGTTGATGCGCACGGGGTCGGCGTGGACGAAAAAGGGCAGAACGTCATGGGCATCGCCGCGGTCAATCACTATCTCCACGGGCAGTTCAAAGAGGTGCAGGGCTGGTGCATCCCGCATCTGTGGAACCTCATCGAACCCTTGCATGATTGGCAAATATCGAAGGGCATCGAGGGCCCGGCCGGTGAGATCGGGGTGTTTCACGGCAAGTTCTTCACGGGCCTGGCGCTGACCAAGACCGGCCAGGGCCCGCATCATGCCTTCGATGTGTTCGACCTTCAGCAGTTCAATCTTGATGGCGCGGGCAAGGGCAATCGCGCAGCCTTCGAAGGCAATATTGGAGCGGCCGGCATCGAGCCTGACGATGTCCGGATCCATCGCACCGACAGCATGGCGATGCTGGAGGCCGAGACCGCCGCGATCCGCGCGTCGACGGGCGGCTTTTCGATGTTCTCGGTGGATGGCTGCCATATGGCCGAGCACACGATCAATGATTTCCGCATCGCGATGGCGCTCACCAAGCCCGGCGGGATCATCTTCGTCGACGATTATCTGAATATGGATTGGCCGGGGGTGCAGGAGGGGATGGCGCGGCTCTACCTCAACGACGTGCCGCGCTTCGTCCCCGTCGCCTATAGCTGCAACAAGCTCTTTTGCGCCCATCTCAGCTATGCCGCCGAGACCTTCGACATGCTGCGCCGCGAGGTCGCACAACGCTTTCCCGAAGCGGTGACCAAGCCGGTCAAACGGTTCGGCTATGACTGTTTGAACCTGCGTCCCGACATGAAGGGCACGCGCTACACCTCCGCCTGACCTTTGCCAAGGTGACACCGGGCGGGCGTATTGCGGCGGCCATCGAGATCCTCGATGCGATCATCGCGCCGCCGGCTGGGCCGGGCGCCCATGCCGACCATGCGCTGCGCGATTGGGGGCGGCGGCATCGGTTTGCCGGGGCTGGCGACCGGCGCGCGATCGCCGATCTGGTCTATGGCGGGTTGCGGCGACGACGCTCGCTGGGCTGGCGTTTGGGCGAGAGCGGCCGCGGTCTGATGCTGGCACTGGCCGCCGAAAGCGGCAGTCTGGCCTGGTTTTCCGGCGAGGGGCATGCACCGCCCGAACCCAGCGATGACGAGCGCGCGGCCCTGGCCTTGGCCGGCCCACCTGATGCGGCCGTTGCGCTCGACTGCCCCGCTTGGCTCGAAAGCCGCCTGCGGACGGATCTGGGCGCGGCATTCGTGCCGGTGATGCTGGCTCTGCAGCAGCGTGCACCGCTGCATCTGCGCGTCAACCGGCTGAAAACCGACCGGACCCGCGCCATCCGGGCTCTCGCCCAAGACCACATCACGGCCGTGCCGCTTGACGAGGATCCCGACGCCTTGGCGGTCGTCGACGGTGCGCGGCTGCTGCGGCGTGCTGCGGCCTTTGCCACGGGGGTGGTGGAGGTCCAGGACCTCTCCTCGCAGCGCGTCGCCCGTCTGGCCAGGGCCGCACCGGGCGAGATTTTGCTCGATTACTGCGCTGGCGGCGGCGGCAAGGCACTGGCATTCGCCGCCCATCAGGGCGGGCAGGGGCAGATCTTTGCCCATGATGCGGCACCGGCCCGGATGGGCGATCTGCCCGAGCGGGCCAAGCGCGCCGGCGCGCGGGTCGCGCTCTGCCCGCCGGCAGCACTTCCGAGGTCCTGCGAGTGCGTTTTTGTCGATGCGCCCTGTTCGGGGTCGGGTGCCTGGCGGCGCAATCCGGACGCGAAATGGACGCTTAGTGCGGCCGATCTTGAGCGGCTGGAAGCGACCCAATCGCGCATTCTGGACGCGGCAGCGGCGCATGTGGGCATCGGCGGGCGGCTGGTTTATGCAACCTGCTCGATCCTGCGTTCAGAGAATGAAGCGCAGATCGGGGCGTTTTTGGACCGGCAGCCGGGCTTCGACGTCATCGACACGCTGCGGCTTTTGCCCGATGGCCCGGGCGACGGCTTCTTTGCCGCAGAGATGCGCCGCTTCTCGCCTTCTGGTTGACATCATTGGCTGAAAACTATTTGGTTACCGGGGTGGTGTTAGGGGCGATCCAGAGGATCCAGAGGATCTATTTATGGATGGCCGACCGGAAACTTCTGCGAGATCGGACCTCGATCTCGGAACTCTAAACGTGGCAAGTCGTGCCATGCCGTCACGTACAATTGTTGGCGGTTTGGTTGCTGCTGGGGTCGTGGTTTGCTTGCTCACGGCCCTGCTTGCCACGCAGGGATCGCTGCAAACAGCCTTTCTTGCGCTGGGCGGCGGTCTGGTGCTGACCGGATTGCTCGCCGGCGTCTTGCGCCATGCAGGTGCGCCGATGGATCTGCGGCTGATGCTGAGCTGCCGGGCGATGATCCGGTCGGCTGAGCACCCCGCCGCGCTGACCGATTTATCGGGCGAGATCCTTGCAAGCAATCAGCTTTTCAAGCTTCTGGGCGGCGCGCAAACCCGCATCGAGGCGAGCCTGGGCGGTCTTTTTGATGACCCGACCGACGCCGCGCAGCTTGCCCGCCGCGCCTTGGCCCTGGGCGGTGCCAGCGAGGTGCGACGCCGCGGCGCCACTGAAGCGGTGAGCGTGGCTGTCGCACCGATCGGTGCGACTGGGCTTGAATGGCGGGTGCTGCCCTGTACCCGGCCGCCGCTGGATGCCGACAGCTATGATGGGGCGCCGTTCTTGCGCGTTGAGCTGAGCGCCGATGGCACCATTCAGGGCGTGAACCGGGCGATTGAAACCGCCGACGGGGCAGCTGTGCGAACGCTCTCCGGTCTTGTCGCCGACCTGCCGCTGCGGCCGGGCGGGGTACACGCGATGCATGCGGGCCCCGACGCGCGCATGCGCTGCCTGCTCGCCCCGCGCGAGGATGGCCGCAGCGACGCGTTCTTTTTTCCTGTCGACCCGGCCGAGCTGCAGGATGCCGGGCCGGACCGGTTCCTCGACCACCTTCCCATTGGACTGGTGCGGATGACCGCTTCGGGCAAGCTGATCTTTGCGAACCGGGCGGCAAAGGCGCTGCTGGGCGAACGGGCTGAGCCTGACGCGATGATCGGCGCGCTGGTGGAAGGGCTGGCCCGGTCGATCCCCGAACGGCTGGCGGAGGTGGCCCGGGGCATCGGCACCAGCCGGGCAGAGATTGCGCGCAGCATCGGCGATGAGCGGGAGCTGTTCTTGCAGGTCGCACTCAACCGGCTTGTGCTTGATGGCGATATCCAGGTGCTGGCCGTGGTTTCCGACGCAACCGAGATGAAGACGCTGGAAGCGCAATTCGTGCAAAGCCAGAAGATGCTCGCCGTTGGCCAGCTTGCCGGCGGCGTGGCGCATGATTTCAACAATTTGCTGACAGCCATCAACGGGCATTGCGATCTGCTTTTGCTGCGCCACGAATCCGGCGACAGCGATCACGGCGATCTGATGCAGATCCGCCAGAACGCGAACCGGGCCGCCGCACTGGTCCGCCAACTCCTGGCCTTTTCGCGCAAGCAAACCCTGCGTCCCAAGACCCTGCTTTTGATCGAAACGCTCTCCGAGCTCAGCCATCTCTTGAACCGGCTGATGGGCGAACGCGTGGAGCTTAAAATCGACAATGGTGCCGATCTGTGGCCGGTGCGTGTTGATGAGCGTCAGTTCGAGCAGGTGATCATGAACCTCGTGGTCAATGCGCGCGATGCCATGCCCAATGGCGGCCGGGTCGAGATCCGCACCCGCAACACCACCATCGACGCGCCGATTGAGCGCGACAGCGCCACCGTGCCTGCGGGCGACTATGTCCTTGTCGATGTGCTCGACACCGGCATTGGCATTCCCGAAGACCGGCTGCGCAAAATCTTCGAGCCGTTCTTTACAACAAAGAAGGTGGGCGAGGGCACTGGGCTGGGCCTGTCGACCGTCTATGGCATTGTCAAACAGACCGGCGGATTCATTTTTGCCTCATCGGTGGTCGGGCAGGGATCGACCTTCACGATCTATCTGCCGCGCCACAGCGAAGAGATGCCGGCCGCGCAAGAGGCGCCGCCGACCATCGAGGGGCCGCGCGACCTGACTGGTCAGGGCGTCGTGCTGCTGGCCG
>JBCDDO010000135.1:0-7429 GCA_039180245.1 Pseudomonadota bacterium
CGATACTGTCGCCTGCGGCACGGAGACGTCATGTGCCGAGATCTGGGGCGCCGTCGCGAATGTCGTGCCATCATGCGCGCCATTATGCAGGGCGTCCTGGGTGCCGGTATGCGTGGCCGCAACCGGCCGCACCGGGGCGACCGGACCGGCGCTGGCGGCCTGGGCCACGAGTGCCGGAGCGGGCTCGGCTGGTGCGCCCTGGGTCCGGGCCGCGTCGAGGCCCGCGGCCACAGCCACGGCGACCCGCGCCTCAAGGCTGGCGCGCAACCGCTGCTCGGTCTCGGCCAAAGCCCTGCCGAGCTCAGCGCCGACAAGCCCGGGCAGGGTCTGGGGAAGCGTCGCCTCAAGCGTCTCTCGCGCGGCCGTCGCGGCTTCGCTGCGGGCCAAGGGTTGCGCGGCCTCGCGCGCAGCGGCAGCTATGCGCTCGGCTGCGCCGGCCATATGCTCGGCCACTGCGGCTTCGGCCGCCGCCGCTGCTCGATCCTGGGCGGCCTGCAACAGCGCGGCGGCCTCCTCGGCCAGGGTCGCGGCCATGCTCTCGCGCGCCGCGTCGACCGCCGTTGCAATCGCCTCGGCCTGGGCAGAGGCAGCGCCATCCAGCGCAGCGCGCAATTCTTGGCCTGCCGTGCCGGCCTCGGCCTGAAGCTCTTCGCGCACGGTGTCGACCGCGGCGGCAATCTCGGCCCGCAATTGGGCCGAGCGCTCATCAAGCGCCCGTTCAAGCCGCGCATCGAGCGCCTGTCCGGTCGCGGCATCCAGCGTCTGGCGCAGGTTTTCGATGGCATCGGCCTGCTGCTCGGCCTGCACATCGATGCGGTGCGAAAACGCCGCGATCTCAGCCTCGGCGGCATCGAGCGCGCGGCGCGTGGCGGCGGTGCGGGCCAGTCCGGCCCGGTCGTTGCGGGCCAGTCGCATGGCCAGCCACAGGCAGGCGATGGCCGCGCCGAAGGCGCCGGCCGCGAGGAACAGATCGGCCAGGCCGAGGCCGAAAACAAGGTCGGACACGGACATGGGGGGCCCTTTTCTGCCAATGCGCCGGGGCGCAGAGTGGACCGCGCGGCTTAACCCAACGTAAACCGTACCGGGGGTCGGGCTATTGGACCACGAACTCCGCATGCAGCGCGCCGGCCGCCTTGATCGTTTTGAGGATGTCGATCATGTCGCGCGGCCCGACGCCGAGCGCATTGAGCCCCTCGACCAGTGCCGCCAGGGTGACCGCATCCTCCACCACGGCAAGCTCGGTGCCTTCGGCCGCGTCGATCTCGGCATCCGTGCGCGGCACGACCACGGTCTCGCCATTGCGCGAGAACGGGTTGGGCTGGGCCACGACCGGGGCCTCGCGCACCCGCAGCGTGAGATTGCCCTGGGCAATGGCGATGCGGCTGATGCGCACGTCATCGCCCAGCACGATGGTGCCTGAGCGCTGGTCGACCACGACCCGCGCCGGCTGATCGGGGGTGACGGGGATGGTTTCAAGCCGGGCGATCAGCTCGGCCGGCGGCAGCCCGGCAACGCTGAGATCGAGATGCACGGTGCCGCTGTCCTGCATGGCGGCCAGCACCCGCCCGAAGCGCTGGTTGATGGCATGGGCGATGCGCGCGGCGGTGGTGAAATCGGGGTCGCGCAGCGCCAGGCGCAGGGTGGTGACGGTGGCAAAATCGAAGGCCACCTCGCGCTCGACCCGCGCCCCGCCGGGAATGGTGCCCGCGGTCGGCACACCCTCGGTCACGGTTTCGGCAGCGCCCTCGGCGACCACGCCGCCGGCCAGCACGCCGCCCTGGGCCACGGCATAGATCTGCCCGTCCGCTGCATTGAGCGGGGTCATGATCAGGGTGCCGCCCAAAAGCGAGCTGGCATCGCCGATCGCCGAGACCGTGACATCGATGCGGCTGCCGGCCCGGGCAAAGGGCGGCAGGGTGGCGGTCACAAACACTGCCGCGACATTGCGCGGCCGGAACTGCTCGCCGGTGACATTGACGCCCAACCGCTCCAAAAGATTGGTCAGCGCTTCCTCGGTGAAGGGGCTGTTGCGCAGCCCGTCGCCGGTGCCGTTCAGACCCACGACGAGCCCATAGCCGATGAGATCGTTGCCGCGCACCCCGTCGATGGTCACCAGATCCTTGATCCGGGCGGTGGTGGCCTGTGCGGGCGGGGCGGGGGCAAGCAGCAGCGCCAGGGCCGCAAGGGCGGCGCAGGCCTGCGCAAATGCGTGCCGGGCCGTGCCCTGGGCGTGGGTCCACATCATCGTCATCGGGCCTCTCCTTGCCATTCTGGCAGGCCGGTTTGCGCAGCCGCGGCGGCAGGGCGCCGCCCGCCGGTCAGCGCAGGAAATTGGTCAGGCTGAGCCCGGCCAGACGCGCGGTCACGGCATAGACGCTTTGCATCTGGGCCTCGAGCGCCTGGAATTCGCTTGCCGCTTCATAAGGATCGCGGGTCACCATTTTGGCGCGCGCGATCTCGGTGGCGCTGCGCTCGGCCGCGGTGCGGGTCAGCGCGTCTTCGATGCGGGCCTGGTCGCTGCCCAAAGCGGCGCGGATGTCGGTGATGCCGTCGGCCGCGCCGATCAGCCGCGTGGCCCCCGCGGCGAGCACCGCCTCGGTCTCGACAAGGCCTGCCGTGGCGATGGGATGCTCGACCCCAATGACCAGGGTTGCCAGGCCCTGGAGCACGCTGCGGATCTCGGCCTCATCGCCGCGCCGGCCATAGGCGAGCCGGGTGTCATTGCCAAGCTCGACCGCCGGTGCATCCGCCGCATCGCCCAAGAAGCCGCCGGTTTCAAAGCCGCCGCCGGCCGCGTTGAAATAATCGTCGATCGCGGTCAGCGCATCGGCCACGGTCGTGGTGGCATCCACGGCCAGGGCGATCTGGGCCAGCATCACCTCGCCATCGGCGAGGGCTGCGCTGTCGGTGGCGGCCCCGGCAAAAAGGCTGCGCCCGGCAAAGCTGCTGTTGAGTGCGGTCACGGCGGCCGAGAACGCATCGCGCGCGGTGTCGCCATGGATGCGCGCATCGCGGATGTCGCCCAGCCCCAGCGCGCCGGTGATGTCGAGCCCCAGCGTGCCCAGGCTTGCCTCCAGATCGGCAAGCGCGTTCTGGCTGGCCTCGGCCCGGGCATCGGCCAGCGCCAGCCGGTCGCTGCGCGCGGTGAGCCGGCCGAGCTTGTCCTCGATCGCATAAAGCCGGGCGAGATCGCCGCTCGAGGCGGCATAAAGATCCTCGGCCCGGCCGGTGGTGATTTCGACCGAGACATCCTCCATGCGCTGGCGCATCTCAGCGCCGCCGCGCTGCAGGCCAAAGCCGGTGAGAAGATCGGGAACGCTGCTGATCATGGCTCAGATCTCCAAAAGCCGTCGCATCAGAAAGTCGACGGTTTCAATGACGCGGGCATTGGCCGCGTAGTTCTGCTCGATCTTGAGCAGGCGCTGCAGCTCGGCATCGCTGTCAACCGCGGTCACCGAGAGCTCGGCCGTCAGCCGCGCGGCCTGCTCACCGGCGCGGTAGCCCGTCTCCTGCTCGGCCCGGGCAGCGTTTCCCTGCAGCACCGCCGCGACCTCGCCGGCGAGCCCCGCAACCGAATGGTTGCCGGCAATGCCGCTGGCCGCCGGGGCTGGGGCAACCGCTTTGACCGCATCGGTGAGCGCGGTGAGCACAGTGTCGTCGCCCGCCGCCCCTTCGGCGGCCGCGCCCAGACCGTCGCGCAGCCGAAAGAGCGCCCCGCCCTGGTCGGGATCGGCCGCCGCATTGATCGTCAGCCGGCCGGCCAGCCCCGCCTCATTGGCCGCAACATAAGCGGCCCCGCCATCGGTAAAGAGCCCGGCCCCGCCGGCATCGACATCGACCGCTTCGAGCCGCTGCATCAGATCGCCGGCCAGCGCGTCGAGCTGGGCATTCGCCTCCACCCCGACATAATCGCGCAGCGCAAAGGCCGCTTCCAGCGTGCCGCCATCGAGCCGGCCGCCGCCGGCGCCGGTGACCAGCGCCTGGCCGTTGATGGTGATCTCCGACAACGCGCCCGAGGCCACCGTCATATCGGCGGTCACGATCGGGCTGGCGGTGAAGTCCAGCGTCTGGGCGGCCCCGTCGATCAGCACCGTGCCGCCGGTGGTGTAAAGCGCCACCTCGCCATTTTCGCGATTGGCGATGCGCACCGGGGTGATGGTGTTGATCTCGTCGATGAGCCCGGCCCGAGCGTCCATCAGGGCCGAGCGGTCGAGCTCAAGCACGGTGAGCTGGCGGATGCGGGTGTTGAGCTCCTCGATCTCGGCGAGATTGGCATTCACCGTGTCGACCTGCCGGGCAATGGCGGCATCGGCATCGCGCCGGACCGTCGCCACCTCGTCGGAGGCATCCGAAAACGCCTGGGCAAACCGCTTTGCCGCCTCCAGCAGCCCGGAGCGGGCCGCGTCGGATTCCGGCGTGTCGCGGGCCAGCTCCAGCGCCGTCTCAAAGGCCCGCGCCCGGCCGGCAAAGCCGGACGGATCCTCCGGATCGCCCAGCCGGTCGGCCAAAAGCTGCTGGCCCGCGCCCAGATCGGCCGCGCGCCCATAGGCGGCATCGGCCGCGCGGCGATCGGCGGTTGCGCGCGGGTCGGCGGCGCGCGAGATCCCCTCCACCGCCACGCCATAGCCATAGCCGTCGAGCACCCGGCTCGACACATCGAGCCCGCGCTTTGCATAGCCCTCGGTCAGCGCGTTGGCGATGTTGTTGGAGACCACCTCGGAGGACCGGCTGGTCGCCACAAGGCCCGAATAGGCAATCGACAGGGCAGAAGAGAGGCTCATCTCGCGGCTCCTTCAGGCCGGCGCGCGCAGCGCCAGCGTCACGACGTCAGCGCTTGAGGTTGGTGGTTTCCTGCAGCATTTCGTCGACGGTCTGGATGATCTTGGCGTTCGACGAATAGGCGCGCTGGGTCTTGATGAGATCGGTGAGCTCGGCGGCGACATCGGTCGTGGATTCCTCCAGCGCATAGCCCACCGTCGCGCCGGCCGGGCCGCTGCCCGGATCCCACAGATAAAGCGGGCCCGATTCGGTCGAGATCTGGAAGGTCTGCGCATCATCCGCGCCCAAACCGTTGAAATTGGGCACGATGCCGACCGGGATCTTGTAGATCGTGCGGGTGAAGCCGGTGTTGTAGATCGCCGTCAGATTGCCGGTCTCATCAATCTGGGTTTCGACCAGAGTGCCGGCGGGCGAGCCGTCGCGGTCGACCTTGAAGGGCGAGAATTGCTCATCGAGCTGGATGAGGTTGTCATTGTCGCCCGGCGCGCCGATGTCGAGATCGATGGTGTCGCCGCTGGTCAGGTTGAGCGTCAGAATGCCGGTCGCCGCGTCGTAATCGGCCACATTGGCACCGGCCACGGCAAGCAGATTGCCGCCATTGCCGGCGGTGTCGTCGAAGGTGATGGTCAGCGTGGAAATCACCCCGCCGGCATCGGAGACGGCCATGGTCCATTCATTGTCGGCCGCCCCGGTGGGCGTATAGGCGATGTCGAGCTGCTGGACCGAGCCCAGATTGTCGTAATACTCCACCGGCTGGGTGGTGGTCGCGCCAGGGGCCGCGGCAAGCACCGCGGCCTGGGCATCGGCGGCCGGCAGGTTGACGCCGAGCGAGATCTCGGTCGTGGGCGAGGCGGCCAGCCCGCGCGGCACCTGCACCGGCACCAGGGCGGCGGTGGTGTCGCGCGGCACATTGGGAATGGTGCCATCGGCATTGGCCTGCCAGCCCAACAGCACAAGCCCGGTCGGCGTGGTCAGATAGCCCTGCTCATCGGGCCGGAACGACCCGGTCGGGGTGAGGTTGAAGGGCGGCGTCGGGTCGCCCGAATTGACCGCCGCCAGCGTGGTGACCGGCAGCATGCCCAGCCCGGCCACAGCAATATCGGTGGGGTTGTTGGAGGTGGTCAGCCCGCCCTTGGCGTCGATCTCGCGATAGGCGGTCATGCGCACCCCGCCGGCGGTGTAAAGCCCGGGCGCATCGGAGACCACCAGCGAGGAGAAATCCGCATCCGCGCGCTTATAGCCGGTGGTCTCGGAATTCGCGATGTTGTCAGAGATCGTCGACAGCTTGCTGGCATTGGCAAAAAGCCCCGAGACGCCGGCATTGAGCGAGGAGGAAATCGTCATGGTGGTCCCTTCTGGTTTACGCGCCACTCCCACATCCCGTGCCGCACCGCCCGGCAGGCGTTCTGCCCGCGTGGCCGTTAATGTCGGGCTAAACCGACAATTGGATCTTTTTGCGTCGCTCTGACGGGCCGGGCGCCCATGGCCCTGCCGGGCGCCCTCCAAGCGGTGTTAACGGCGCGTTTACCTTCCTCGGCGACGGGTTGACGCACAGAGCAAAAGGCAAGGCGCCGGGCAGGCACCAGGAAGGTGTCAGGCGGGCGGGCAACAGGCCGATGGGCGCAAAGCACCCGCACCCCCGTCCAGCGCCAGGGCCAGATCAGGACCGCGGGGTGCAAGGATGTCCAGGCAGGGGAAGACGTCATCCCAACGAGGCCCCGGGGCCGGGGAGGACGGGCAGGACGGGCAGGATGGACAGAGCGCGGCCGCGGCGCACGGCGCGGACAGGCTGCAGATGGCCGGTTGGGACGCGCCCGAGGATCTGGCCCTGCGCCTGGCCGGGGCGGGGCTGATCGATCACGAGCTTTGCGCGGCCGACATGCCTGACGCGCCCGACGCACCCGAACGAGCGGCGGCGGCGGGTCCGGACGACCAGACCGGCGCGCGCGCGGCCAGGGCCAGCGCCCCCGACGCGGCCGCGCCCCCTGCGGCCTCCCTCCGTGAGACATCGCAGATGCACGCGCGCGATGCGGCCCTGCGTGCGGCGCTCAGCGGCAGTGTCGAGGGCCCGTTTTTTCGGCTCGGCCTCTGCCGCTACGGGGTCCGGGCCGGGCCGGATCCGGCAGGGCTGGCCGCCCGACTTACCGCTGAGCTGCGCGCGGCCGGGTGCGGGGGAAGCTGGCGGCTTGTGCGCCGCGCGCCGCCCGCCAGCCATGCCCCTGGCGCAGATCCGCCCACAGATGCGGGTCCGGCGCATGCACTGCTCGGCGCCGCCGCACAGCATGGTCAGCGCATCGCGCAGCAGAGCTGGGGCGCCTCTGCGCAGCTCGTGTTCGATGCCGGGCTCGCCCTGGCCGCAGCGGAATGGACCGCGGCCGAGCTGGCTGGCGCGGGCCTGGTTGCGCCGCATCTGCCGGCCGCAGCGCGCGGCCTTGAGGATGCCGCGGCCGCGGATCCGGACCGCGCCGATCGCGCGGGTCTAGAGGCTGGCCCGCGCGCCGGTCAAAGCGCCGCCTCCCCGGCCGATCTGGAGGCCGCCCTCGCCCCGATTGCCGCCCAGATCGCGCAGATCGCGGCCCAGGCAACGGCATCTTCCTCTGCCGGGCCGGGTGCGGCCGGCGCTGCGGCCGAGGGGCCGGATCTGCATGGC
>JBCDDO010000136.1:0-7397 GCA_039180245.1 Pseudomonadota bacterium
CGCCTATGCCGAGGTCACGCTGACCCTCGACAATTCCGACCGGCTGGCGCCGGCATCGCTGAACGCGACCGATCGGATCGACATCGTGCGCCGCATCACCCGTGACACCGGGTCGGTGTTTCGCGCCAATGGCAAGGAGCTACGCGCCCGGGATGTGCAGATGCTGTTTGCCGATGCCTCCACCGGCTCGCATTCCCCGGCCCTGGTTCGGCAGGGCCAGATCGGGGAGCTGATCTCGGCCCGCCCAAAGGCGCGGCGTCGGATCTTGGAAGAAGCGGCGGGGATCTCGGGGCTTTATCAGCGGCGTCATGAGGCTGAGCTGAAACTGCAGGGGACCGAGGCCAATCTGACCCGGGTTCAGGATGTGCTCGACCAGCTCGACCAGCAGATCATTGCACTGGCCCGGCAGGCAAAGCAGGCGGCGCGGTATCGCGAGATCGCCGCAGCGCTGCGGCGGGCCGAGCAGGTGGCACTGTTCGTGGCCTGGCACGAGGCGGCGCGCGACCATGCCGCCGCCGATGCCGCCTGTGCAGGCGCGCTGCGCGAAGCCGGGCAGGCCGAGGCTGCCGCCAGTGCCGCGGGCCGGGCACGTGATGCGGCCGAAGCCCGGCTGCCGCCCTTGCGTGAGGAAGAGGCGGTGGCCGGGGCGATCTGGCAGCGCGCCACCATCGAGCTTGCCCAGACCGAGGACGCGGCCGCCCAGGCTGAAACGGCGATTGCGTCCCTTGCCGCGCGCATCGAGGAGCTTGACCGCGATGCAGCGCGTGAGGCCGCGCTCGACCGGGATGCCGAGGAAACCACCACCCGGCTGACCTGGGAAGACAGCGCGCTCAGCACGGCATCCGACGGGCAGGATGCGGCGCGAGACGCAGCAGAGGCCAAGGTCGCCGCGACACAAGGCACCTTGTCTGCAGCCGAAGCCGAGCATGATCGGCTGGCCGCCGCGGCGGCGCAGCTCGCGGCGCGGCGAAAGACGGCGGAAACGCAGCGCGACGAGACCCATGCTGCGCATGCAGCCGCCGCCCGGGCGCTCGAAGAGGTGTCTGCGGGCCTGGCGACGCAAGGCACCGAGGAAGCCGCGGCGCGCGATGCGCGGCTCAGCGCGCAGGCCGCCCGGGACGCAGCGCAGAAAAACGCCGAGGACGCGGAGACCGCGCTGGGAACCGCCGAAGCGGCGCGGGCACTTGCGCAAACCCGCGAGGCCGAGACCCGCTCGGCCCTTGCCGCCCAGGCTGGCAATGTCAAGGCATTGGAGGCCGAGATCGCGGGGCTCGACCGGCTGCTCTCGGCCAAGCTGACCGAACGCGACGGGCTGATCGACCAGGTCGCTGCTGCGCCGGGGATCGAGCCCGCCCTTGGTGCGGCGTTGGGCGACGATCTTCTTGTGCCCGAAGCGACGTCTGAGGGCGCGGAAGGCTGGCATGTGCTTGCCCCTCTCGCGCCGCTGCCGCCGATGCCAGCCGGCACGGAGCCGCTCTCGGCGCATGTGACGGTCCCAGCCTGTCTTGCCCGGCGCATTTCCCAAACGGCGCTTGTGTCGGATGCTGAGGGCAGCGCGCTTTGGAGAACACTTGGCCCGGGCCAGCGGCTGGTCTCTCGCGAGGGCAGGCTCTGGCGCTGGGACGGGCTGCACAGCGCCAGCCGCGACACCGGGGCGGCCGCCGCCTTGCGGCTGGCACAGCGCAACCGCCGCTCCGCCCTCGACGTCGAGCTCGCTGCGGCACGAGAGGCCGCGGCCGGCGCGCTATCGGCACATGAAACCGAGCGGGTCGCACTGGACACGGCCCGGCGCGATGAAACCGAGGCCCGTTCGGCGCGCAAGGCGGCCGATGCGGCGCTCGCCGAGGCCACGCGCCGGTGCAATCTGGCAGAGACCGAGGAGGGCCGCCTTGCCGGCCGGCGCGAGGCGCTGACCGCGGCACTGGCGCGGCGCGAGGAGGAGTTGGCACTTGCGCTTGCTGCGCGCGATGAGGCCGAAGCGGCGCTGGGCGGGGCTGAGAGCCTTGCCGACGAGCAGGCGGCTTTGGCCGCAGCACAGGAGGCCGCGCGCACCGCGCTCGACCCCGCGCGGCATGAGATGCTGGCCGCGCGCGCCGCGGCAGATGAGCTGCGTCGGGCCGGCGAGGCCCGCACCCGACGCCGGCGCGACATCGCACAGGAGCTCGCCACATGGCAGCGCCGGCGCGAAAATGTGCGCAGCCGGCTCGATGACCTCTCCAAACGCCGGGCGACTGCGCAGACCGAGTATGCCGAGGCCAAGGCCCGCCCGGCGGGGCTGGCCGAAGCGCGCGACCGGTTGGCTGGGGCGGTAGCCGATGCCCAAGCGCGCCGCCGCGCCGCGGCCGATGCGCTGGCTGAGGCCGAAGCCGCCCTGCGCGAGGCAAACGCAACCGCACGAGATGCCGAGAGGAGCGCGAGCACCGCGCGGGAAGGCCGGGCGCGCGCCGATGCGTTGCGCGAAGCCGCAGCATTGCGCCTGGACGAAGCAGCCCGGCGCATTGTCGAGGAAACCGGGGCGCAGCCGGATGCGCTGCGCGAGACGCTCGGGCTGACCGATGATCGGCTGCCGGGGCGCGAGGCCTGCGAGATCGAGATCTCGCGGCTCACCCGACAGCGCGAGGCCATGGGCGCGGTCAATCTGCGCGCCGATCAGGACCGGCAGGACATTCTGGCCGAACAGGCGACGCTGGCGGCGGAAAAGGACGATCTGGAGGCCGCGATCACCAAGCTGCGGCTCGGCATTGCCGAGCTCAACCGCGAGGGCCGGCAGCGCCTTCTGGCCGCGTTTGAGGAGGTCAACCGCAATTTCTCGGCCCTGTTCCGGCATCTCTTCGGCGGCGGCGAGGCCAACCTGGTGCTTGTTGAAAGCGAGGATCCACTGGATGCGGGCCTGGAGATCATGTGCATGCCGCCGGGCAAAAAGCTCTCCACGCTGTCGCTCCTGTCCGGCGGCGAGCAAAGCCTGACCGCCATCAGCCTGATCTTTGCGGTGTTCCTGGCCAAGCCCGCCCCGATCTGCGTGCTCGATGAGGTCGATGCGCCCTTGGACGACGCGAATGTGACCCGGTTTTGCGACCTGCTCGATGAGATGGCGCGGCGGACCGAGACGCGCTTTCTCATCATCACCCATCACGCGATCACCATGAGCCGGGTCAACCGCCTCTTTGGCGTCACCATGGCCGAACGCGGGGTCAGCCAGCTCGTCTCGGTCGATCTGACCAATGCGGCCGAACTGGTCGAGGGCGGCTGAGCCTCGCCACATTTCCGCACAGATGTGGCGGTTCGCACAACATCCGCCGCATTGCGCGCCGAAATTGCCCCGCCGCCGTTCCATTTACCGCTCAATTCCAGTAAATTGTGATTGTATGCACAGTCAGCGTCGCGGATCTGGACCATGTTTTTCCCAGAGCCGCATCAAGGTGGGTGGAAAGATGAAGTACAGCGTAAGCGATATGGTGAATGGGCTGAGCACCACAGATGTCGCGTGTATTCAGGAGCTGAGCCGGGGCGAGAACCGCGATCGTATCCCGTCGCCCTATGCCGAACGGCTGCTGGAAATGGGCCTGGCAAATCTGGAAATGGGTCACCTCTATTTGACCGTCTCAGGACGGCGGGTGGCGCGTATCCTGCAAGGCTGACCGGCCGACGGCGCCTCTGGGGCGTCCGTACACTGGCGATGCCGGCCCGTCAGGGCTTGAGTGTTGCAAAACCGTCATTTATGCCCCGTGGATGGAACGGGAGCTGAAGGTCTTGTCCGAGCCGGCCGCCCTGGCCCGGCTTGCGAAAAATCCCATGCTGGTTGAACGCGCCGAGGGTGGTGCGAAACGCACCCTCACATCGATCTATTTCGACACGGCCGACCGGCATCTGGCCAAACAGGGCATGGCGTTGCGGATCCGCCGCAAGGGCCGGTCCTGGGAACAAACGCTCAAGCACCAGCGACAGGCGTTGAGCGCCGGGCTTTCGACGCCTGAAGAGCTGAGCTTTCCCGTCCGGCACCCCCAGCCCGATTTGGACCATCCCGACCTAACCGGTCTGCTGGAGACGGCGCGGGCGCATTTGCAGGGACATGTTCCGGGGCCGGTCTTCGAGACCCGGATCGAGCGGCGGCTTTGGGTGCTGGATCTGCCGCAGGGCCGCGTCGAGATTGCACTCGATTCGGGAGAGATTGCCGCCGGCGCGCATCTCGCACCCATTCATGAGGTCGAGATCGAGCTGGTCTCAGGCGGGCTCGAGGCGGTCTACGCCGCCGCCCAGACCCTGTTTGACGAAGGACCGCTCCAGTTCTCGCCGCTCAGCAAGGCCGCGCGGGGCTTCCGGCTGGCCGATGGCAAGGAAGATTTGCCACCGCTCGCGCCGCGATTGGCGGGCCGGCCGCGATATCCAACCGATGCGACGGTCGAAACGGCGATGCGCGATGTGCTGCGCGACTGTCTTGCCCAGATTGCTGAGAACGCCGTCGTCATTGCGGTCGATGATGCACCGGAAGGACCGCATCAACTTCGCGTTGGGCTGCGCCGGCTGCGCACGGCCCTCGGGCTGTTCAAGGAAGGACCGCGCACACTGGTCGACGGCCTTGCCAGCCGAGCGCGCTCGCTTGCAGGCCTTGCCGGTGCGCAGCGGGATCTCGACGTGCTCATCGATGAAATCGCAGCGCCGATCCTGGCAAGCCTTGCCGATGGCACGGCTGAACGCGCTCTGACCGACGCGCTGGTTGCACAGCGGGCCAAGCGCCGCGCCGAGCTGCGCGCGATGCTGGCCAAACCCGAGACAACCGCCTTCATCCTGGACCTGGCCGCCTTCATCGAAACCCGCGGCTGGCTTGACCGGACCGACTGGTCGCAAACCCGGCGGCTCGCCCGGCCAATCCGCGGTTTTGGGACCGAACGGCTCGACCGGCGGTTTGCAAAACTGCGCCGGCGGGGGCGCACGCTTGCCACCGCCACGATCGAGGATCGGCACGCGCTGCGCAAAGAGCTCAAGAAGCTGCGCTACACGACCGAGTTCCTGCGCCCGGTTTGGGGAGGCAAACGCGCGCGCGGTTTCTCCAAGGCGATGAAATCGCTGCAAGACGGGTTCGGCCGGCTCAATGATGCGGCGACCGCGCAGACCTTGCTCTCGGGTGCCGATGCGCCCGGTGCCGGCGACCCCGACGCGCAGCGCGCGGCAGGCTTCGTGTTGGGTGTGGTCTCCGCGCGCATGGAGGCCGAGCTTGCCAGGTTCGATGCGCTTTGGGCCCAATTCGAAACGGCGCGCCCGTTCTGGCGCTGATGCCATCCGGACCTTACGACGCGCGCAGGACACGCGGGCTTAGAGCGGGCGCACCGCCTCACCCACGCCCACCTCACCGAAAATCGCCCGTGAGTGGGTTTCCAGATAAATCCGCAGCCAGGGTGTGAACCGTTCCGGGTTGGCGGCAATCTCGCGCCGCAGCACCGGCAACGGAACCCAGCGCACGCTCAGCACCTCTTCGGGATTGGGCTGAAGCTTCAGCTGGAACGGCGCAAAGGCGGTGAAGATGTCGACCACTTCATGCTCGATCAAGCCGCTGCCGACATCGGCGCGGTACTCGACCTGCTCGCGGTAATGCAGCGACAAACCGCTGATGCCCAGCTCCTCGGCCAGCCGCCGGCTGGCGCATTCGCCGGGGCTCTCCTGCCAATGCGGATGGGTGCAGCAGCTGTTGGCCCAGAGCCCGGGCGTGTGGTATTTGCCGAGCGCGCGTTGCTGCAGCAGCGTCTCATGCCCGCGCATCACAAAGACCGAAATGGCTTTGTGGCGCAGCCCACGGCGATGCACGTCGAGCTTCTCGATCGGGGTGAGCTGGCCGTCTTGCCATGCGGGAATAGCGTCCATCATGCCGCCTTTCTCGTCTCTTGGCGAGGTGCAGCGGGAACCAACCGCCACAGATGCGCAAGGTTCTTGGCCATGATCTTCAGATGCGCCATGGGCCGGGCGCGCACGAGCTTCTTGTTCATATAGGCCTCGAAGGTCAGGCGCTGGACATCGACATCGTGGCAGAGGCTGACAAACCGCTCGCGCCGTTCGTCCGAGCGGTAATAGGCGTCCTGCATCGCGCCCAGCACGCGAAAGACGGTGCCATGCTGGCGGAGGAACCGTTTGCGGGCCTGGGCAAGATCGCGCACCTCGCCCGATGCAAGCGTGGCGAGCGCGGCCTGGGCCGCCTCCTCTCCGCCGATCATGGCATAGTAGATCCCTTCGCCCGAAGAGGGCGCGACCACGCCGGCCGCGTCGCCAGCAAGCACCACATCGCGGCCATTGTCCCAGCGCGCGAGCGGCTTGAGCGGGATCGGCGCGCCCTCGCGGCGTACGGTGCGGCATTTGGCAAGTCCGGAGGCTGCTCGGAGCGCCGCCGTCGCGGCCTTCAAATCGACCCCGGCGACGGCTGTGCCCATTCCCACGCTGGCCTGCGGCCCATGCGGAAACACCCAGCCGTAGAAATCGGGCGAAATCGCACCGTCATAGATCACATCGCAGCGGCGCGGGTCGAATTCGGCCCCCGACAGTTCCGCCGACCCGGGCGCGGCCGGCCTTTGACCGGAACCGGGCATCGGATCGGGCGATTCGATGATCTCGTGATAGGCAATGACATAGGGGATCTCGTCGCCCCCCGGCACCTCCTGCCGGGCGACGTTCGACCTTGCGCCATCGGCGCCAACGATCAGCCGGGTGGGCAGACGCCGCTCGTTCTGGGTGGATTTGTCGCGAAACACCACCTCCGTCACCGGCCCGCGCTCGATGCGCAGAAAGGTGCCGCGGAACCGCTCTGCCCCCGCGGCCTCGGCCCGGTCGCGCAGATAGGCGTCGAAATGCTCGCGGTCGACCATGCCGACATAGCCGTTCTCGATCGGGATATCGACATGGCGGTGGCTGGGCGAGATCATCCGCGCCGTGGTGATCCGCGCGACGATCTGGCTGTCGGGTATCGCGAAATCCTGGATCAGCCGGGGCGGCACGGCGCCACCGCAGGGTTTGATCCGCCCTTCGCGATCCAATAGCGCCACCCGCTTGCCAGCCAGCGCCAAGGTTTCGGCCGCCACTGCGCCCGACGGGCCGCCCCCCACCACCACGACATCGTAGCTCATGCTCATTCTCCCGGTATGGCGTGGGCAGGGGCTGGGGTGCGCAGCGGCAGAACCCGCCCCGCAACCAGCGCCGCGGCAAGAAACAGAACCGCCTCGAGGCCAAAAACGGCGCCATAGGCCTGGGCATCCGGAAGGGCGATCCGCGCAAGGTCCAAAAGACCGGTCGCCAGCAGCCCCGCCAGCCCCGCCGCAATCGCCTGGGCGGCGCCGAAAACGCCCATGCGCGTGCCGGCCGCACCCTGCCGCGCCGCGGCCAGCCGCATCATCGACCCGATGGCCCCCACCACGAAG
>JBCDDO010000137.1:0-7382 GCA_039180245.1 Pseudomonadota bacterium
CCGAAAGCGTCTTGAAAAGCATGTATTGCCAGCCAGTTCCGGCCTGTACCCCGTGTGTTCGGACCCAAAGCGACAGGCTCGGTTAGGGCAAGCTTGCCAAATTCGGACCTCTGCGAGGCCAGCACTGCATTGCCGGCGCGACGACGGCCGGGTTTGCGCTGGCCGGTAAGGTCAAATCCGCGCAAGCGTCCGAACGATGCGTTTCGCAAGATCGTTCTCAAACAGTCGCGGCACATAATACTGACCGGCGAGCCGTTTGGGGATCTCGCCCAGGATTGGATAGGGCGCCACCATCCCGGCCAGTGCGCCCACCTTCATGCCATCGGACACGGCCGACGCAAGCGGGGCGATCACCTCGCCGGCATCGGCCCCAGCAATTGTGGCGCCGATAACCTTGCCGCGCAAGGTGCGAAGCTTGGCAAACCCTTCGGTCTGTCGTGTGGCCCGGGCCCGATCATTGCCGCCATACCCAACCCGCCAGACGTCCAGCCTCCGTCCATGGGCGCGCCGGGCTTCGGCTTCGATCGGCCCGATCTGGGCCAGTTCCGGCGCCCGACCCCGCACCAATGATGCACAACTCGGTGTCGATCTGGCTGGGCGTGGCGGCCTCGGTCATAACCGTTCCCTTACGTCGCCGGCGGTTTTGCGCCTGTCACAGCGCTGACCGGCCGCGCAGCCGGCGCAGAACAATCGGCAGGGCGGCAAGCGCGCAGAGAGCCAGAAGCGGCCCCAAAATCGGCCAGGAAAAAATGATGCCCAGATCGGGCGTTTCGCCGCGGTCGAACACCTCGCCAAGCCCTGCGCCGACCCAGGCATAGACCGCCGTGCCGGGCATGATGCCAAAGAAGGTGGAGATGACGTAGCGTTGCCAGGCCACGCCCAGAAAGGCCGGCGCCAGATTGGCGACGAAAAACGGCACCACCGGCACGAGGCGAATGAGAAAGAGCATGCTCCACTCGTTCTCGCGCAGACCCGCTTCCAAGCGCTGCAACAGCCCGCCGTCGCGCGCCTGGGTCTGCAGGCGGGCGTGAAGCACATCGCCAAAGCCGTTTTTTGCGGCAAGAAACAGCAGCGTGGCACCGGTGGTGGCACCCAGAACCGTCAGACCGGTGGCCAGCACCGCGCCGAACAGAAACCCGCCGGTCAGCGTCATCACCAGCCCGCCGGGAAGGGACAGAGCCACAACACCGACATAAATGAGCAGGTAGAGCCCCGCGGTCAAAATCGCATTCTCATCGCGAGAGGCCAGCAAAGCGGCGCGGTTGTCGCGCAGCGCATCGAAGCTGAGCTGATCGGCGAAGGTCAGGTAGGCTGCGACTGCAAGGCCCACGAGCCCCAGGATCGGCAGAAGCCTGCGCAGCGAAAACCGCTGAGAATCAGCCTTGTCCATGCATCCTCCCGTTCCGTCCCGTAACATGCCTATGCAGACAGGCAGGGCAAGATCTGTCACAGCCGCGTGACGCGGCGTGACCGCAGCCAAGGGTCCCGCTCGGGCTTGGTTGACATCGCAATGGGGCAGGATTATTCCCCGCAGCCTTGGGATTTTCTTGACGCGGCGCCGAGTCGCGCGCAGCTGCCTTGCAGGGAACCGCACGATGAAGCGCACATTTCAGCCCAGCCGGCTCGTCCGCAAGCGCCGGCACGGGTTCCGGTCTCGGATGGCCACCAAGAACGGCCGCAAGATCATCAACCGGCGTCGGGCGCAGGGGCGCAAGAAGCTGTCGGCCTGACAGCCGATTTGCGAATCCCTGCCAGGGCATGCCCTGCCCGGGCGGCGCTGACGCGCGACCGGGCGGCCGGCAATCCCGCAGCGGCCGGTCAGAGGGTGAGTTCCGCAACACGCGATGGCGCAGATTGAGACGCTTAAAAAGCGGCGTGATTTTCTTGCCGCGGCGCGGCGCCGTGCGGTGCGACAGCCGGGGATGCTGGTCCAGGCCCGGGCGCGCGACGACGACAACCCGTCCATCCGCATCGGCTATACCTGTTCGCGCAAGGTCGGCAATGCGGTCATCCGCAACCGCGCAAAGCGGCGATTGCGCGCGGTTGCGGCCCAGCTTTTGCCCATTGCCGGCAGGTCCGGCTGGGATTATGTGCTGATCGGACGCGCCGTCAGCACAGTTTCGCGGGCGTTTCCGCAACTGGTCGAGGATCTGCAGGCGGCGCTGGCGCGTTTGCACAGCGCGGGGTAGGGTTTGGGCCGAGGCCGTCGTGCCACGCGCTTCGGTCGGTTCGGTCGGACGTGGCGGATGGCCGAACACTCTGCCGAACACTTTGGCGGACATCACGAGCCTGCCTGACGCGTGGAGAGCGCTGCATGAGCCCAGCCGCCTTTCTTCTGTCCCTGCCGATCCGGGCTTACCGGCTGATCTTGTCGCCCTGGGTCGGCATGCATTGCCGCTATCACCCCACCTGCTCGGCCTATGCGCTGGAGGCGCTGGAGCGACATGGCGCTTTGCGCGGCGGTTGGCTGGCGCTGCGGCGGATCCTGCGCTGCCACCCCTGGGGCGGATCGGGCATCGATGCGGTGCCTCCGGCCCAAACCGAGCGCCGGCGATCGCGCTAGCCATCGGGGCCCCACGCGACGCGGGGCTCAGAAAATGAAATCGTCCGGGGTGAGCGCGTCAAGGCCGATGCCCTCCAACACCAGCGAGCCGAACCCCATGCGGATCGCGGCACTGCCAGAAACCTCGCCTGCCCAAAGCACCACATCGTCGAAATCAGCCAGAAGCGGAACGGCGCTGAAATCGACCTGATCCGCGCCTTGCGTGAAATCGGTGATGGTGTCATCGGCGGTGTTGACCACGATGAAGAGATCATCGCCGAGCCCGCCGGTCATGGTGTCGCGCCCGCGTCCGCCATCGAGCGTGTCGTTCCCGCGCCCGCCAAAGAGCGTGTCGTCATTGGGCCCGCCGAACAGGGTGTCATGCCCCTCATGGGCGACGATGCTGTCATTGCCGATGCCGCCCATCAGCACATCCGACCCGATGCCGCCGAACAGGCTGTCGGTGGCGCGGCCACCATCGAGCCGGTCCACGCCATTGCCGCCATAAAGCCCGTCGCGCCCGGTGCCACCGGTGAGGCTGTCCTGACCCTCGCCGCCAAACAGGCGATCGTCGAAGGCCCCGCCATCGATGCGGTCCGCCCCGGCGCCGCCAAGGATCGTGTCGTCGCCGTCTTGCCCGGAGAGGCTGTCATGGCCGCCGAGCCCATGGATGATGTCCGAGCCGTCGGTGCCGGAATGGCTGTCGGAATTGCTGCTCAAGCGCGTCGTGCTTTGCACCTGAACCAAAGACAGCGACAGGTTTCCCAGGCTTTCGACACCGGTTGCGGCAACCGAGACGAAATGCGTCTCGTCCCGCCAGGCGTTGAACCGCACCGCGCGGGCATCGGAGAGTTCAAGCTCGCGTATCACCGTGCCCTGTGCGTTGTAGATGGTCAGAAGAACCGTCTCCGGCGCCGGCAGGGCCGGGCTGTAGAGGATTTGGTACTGGGCGCCGACCTGCACCGACAGGCCGATCCAGTCGGCGTCTGCGGCGCTGTCGATGCGGGTGGTGACGGCCGCGCCGGGTGTGAGCAGCAGCGGCGTGGTCGGGTCGTCGGGCACCCGGTCGGCGCTTTGGCGCAGCGGGGTGGAGGCGCTGAGCGCATAGCCGCCGATCTCGCCGCTGGAATAAAGGCTTGCCGCGGACAAAAAGATGTGACCGGTGGCGGCTGCGGTGTAGGTCAGCCGCGCCGAGGGCCCGCCCAGATCGCTGTCGCGCAGAACGCTCACCGCATCGTAAAGGCGCAGGAACGGCCGGATGCGCGAGCCGTCGGCGTCGAGCGTGAACACATAGGTCGCATCTTCGGCGACGTTCACCCGAACCCAGTCATTGTCCCCAAGAAAGTCGATCTCGGCGCGCAGGGTCTCGCCGGGCCGCAAGCGCGCTGTGGTGGTGCTGTCACCTGGGGTGGTGGTCACGGCGGGGCTCCTCCTTACACGCCCACCCCGGACCCTCGCTGTGGCTTTCGCCGCGCGAACCCTGCCGCGTCTGTGCACAGTGCACAACAGAAATTTGCCCAACCGCACAAGCCGATGGCAGGGCCGCTTGACCGTCCAATAGAAAGGCCGCCTGACCACCGAAAAGAAAGGCCGCGCGGCAGCACCGCACGGCCAAATTTTTAGGCTGAGACCGTCCGACTATAGGACGGCCGCATATCGATTTTGCCCGTTCAGACCTTGCGGCGTCGCGCCACCAGTCCAAGCCCGCCAAGTGCTGCGAGCATCAGGAAGCCTGCCGCGGGCAGGGGAACGTCCGAAACGCCCCCGATCGCGTAAAGCTTAAAGCTGACATCGGTTGACGGACCGCTCCAGGTGCCGCTGGTAAAGTCGGTGTCAAGAAGTCCGGTGATGTAGCTGCCGCCGCCATCGATCGTCATCATGACGTCGCTGTAAGAGCCAAATCCAGCAACGGACCAGATCCCGGCATCAGTCTCCAGGTCGAGATCGACCACTTTCCAGCCGGTTTTTCCGAACACCGTGTCGGTTTCCGACGTGTCCATATACGACGTGGTACAATCCACGCTCAACGTATGAGCGAGGGTATAAGAGCCACAGCCAAGTTGGACATGATTGCTGAAAGATGCCGCGTTGGCACCGTTTGAAAATGCCAGGGCAGCCACCGCCGCCCCGAGCAGGGAAACACTCCGCATACGTTCCTCCACAAACGCTTTGCAACTTATGGTTACGTCGTCTGTATACGTTACATTTTGGTAAATGCCACTAAAATTGTCCCTATCGCACAAGTTCAGCAGGGGGTTTCGGTAAGTGTCGGATAATCAAAATCACAACGCAGAAACATCCTGTAGCAAACCAGCGCTTGCATGATCCGCCGGCGGGGGGATAGCACATCGCCATGTTCGATGACACGGATCTGCCCCCGCTTTTGGCCGGCGCGCCGAGCAGCACCGAGTTTCGCAAGCTGCGCAAACGGGTGATGCGCGAGGCCCGCGCGGCGATCGACACCTATCGCATGCTGGAGGGCGGCGGGCGCTGGCTGGTCTGCCTGTCGGGCGGCAAGGACAGCTACACGCTGCTGGCCGCCCTGGTCGAGCTTCAATGGCGCGGGCTTTTGCCCGTCGACCTTCTGGCCTGCAATCTCGATCAGGGCCAGCCGGGCTTTCCAGCAACGGTTCTGCCCGCGTTTTTGGAGCGCATGGAGATCTCGCACCGGATCGAATATCGCGACACCTATTCCATCGTGACCGACAAGATCCCCGCCGGGCGGACCTATTGCGCGCTCTGCTCGCGGCTGCGGCGCGGCCATCTTTACCGCATCGCGCGCGAAGAGGGCTGCCGCGCCATCGTGCTCGGCCACCATCGCGATGACATTTTGGAGACCTTCTTTCTCAACCTCTTTCATGGCGGGCGGCTGGCGACCATGCCGCCGCGGCTGCGCAATGAGGAGGGCGATCTTGAGGTTCTGCGCCCGCTTGCGTTTCTGGCCGAGGCCGATTGCGACCGGTTTGCAAAGGGCATGGGCTATCCGATCATTCCCTGCGATCTGTGCGGCAGCCAGGACGGTCTGCAGCGCATGCAAATCAAGGCGATGCTGGACGAATGGGAGCGTCGCAGCCCCGGCCGCCGCCAGGTGATGTTCCGCGCGCTGATGAATGTGCGGCCGGGACATCTGGCCGACCCTGCGCTCTTTGATTTTGCGGCGCTTGCGGGCGGCGCCCACCCCCCGGAAGATCGCCCCGAATCCGCTTGACCTTCGGGCCGCCAGCCGGTTGAACCGGGGCGGATTGCCTTTCGGGGGAGCGCACCGCATGGACGAGCAGAACAGGAACATGCTGCTGGCCGCAGTGCTCAGCTTTGTTGTGATCTTTGGCTGGTTCCTGATCTTTCCACCCGAGCCGCCGACCGATCTGCCGCCCATCGATGCCAGCCAGCCTGGGGTGGATGCGCCGCTTGCGCCCGCGCCGGGCAGCCCGGCGCCGGTCTTGCCCGGCATTCCCCCCACGCCCGAACTGCGCCGCGCCGAGGCGATCGAGCAGACCGCCCGGGTGCCGGTCGAAACGCCGCGGCTGACCGGCTCGATCTCGCTCAAAGGCGGGCGGATCGACGATCTGGCGCTCAACGACTATCGGGTGGATCTGGATCCCGAGAGCGACACTGTCGTGCTCTTCTCGCCCTCGGGCGCGGCGGCGCCTTACCTTGCCACCTATGGCTGGCTGCCCACAGTGCAAAACCCCGGCATCGCCACGCCCGATGGCAACACCATGTGGGCGGTTGAGAGCGGCGGCGCGCTGACGCCAGACAGCCCGGTGACGCTGGTTTGGGAAAACGGCACGGGCCTGGTCTTCCGGCGTGAGATCTCGGTCGACGTCAATTACATGTTCACCATCCGGCAAAGCGTGGAGAACGCCGGCGCCACTGACATCTCGCTCGCGCCCTTTGGCTATATCGCGCAGATCGGCGTGCCAGAGGTCATCGGCTTTTTCATCCTGCATGAAGGGGCGGTCGGGGCCGCGGATGGGGTGAGCTACAACTACACCTATGAGGGCGGCTGGATCACCGACAGCATGGCCGATTTCGAGCTCGACCCGAGCGAGGCGGCCCAGGCTGAAAAGGTCACTGCGGCCGAAACCGGTTGGCTGGGCTTTACCGGCAAATACTGGGCAAGCGCGCTGATCCCTCAAAAGGGCCAGCAATTCGTCCAGGTCTATAAATATCTGGAGGCCAATGGCCGGCAGGAGTTTCGCACCGAGATGCGGATGCCAGCCATCGCCATCCCCGCCGGCAGCACGCAGGAGGTGGAAACCCGCCTGTTTGCTGGCGCAAAGGAGGTGGAGCTGCTTGTCGACTATGAGCGGACCCTGGGCATCGACCGCTTCGACTATATGGTCGATTGGGGCTGGTTCTGGTTTCTGACCCGCTACATCTTCGATGTGCTGCATTGGCTCAACATCCAGATCGGCAATATGGGCTGGTCGATCATCATCCTGACACTGATCTTCAAGACCCTGCTCTTCCCGCTGGCCTGGAAATCCTATGTCTCCATGTCGAAGATGAAGAAGCTTCAGCCGGAGATGGAGAAGATCAAGGAAAAGGTCGGCGACGACCGCATGAAGCTCCAGCAGGAGATGATGGCGCTTTACAAAAAAGAGAAGGTGAACCCCGCCGCGGGCTGTTTGCCGATCCTCTTGCAGATCCCGATCTTCTTTTCGCTCTACAAGGTGCTCTTTGTGACCATCGAGGTCCGCCAGGCGCCTTTCATCCTGTGGATCGAGGATCTGTCGGTGCGCGACCCGACCTCGGTGCTGAACCTCTTTGGCATCCTTCCCTTCGCACCGCCCGATCCGACGAGCTTCCTGTCGATCTTTTCCATCGGCGTCTTTCC
>JBCDDO010000138.1:0-7348 GCA_039180245.1 Pseudomonadota bacterium
GGGCCTGACCGCAGGCGGGAAAGACTGGATATGGGCTATTTTGCCAACCGCTTTGTCGTCGGGCTTTTGGGATTGGCTTTGCCGATCGTGATTACGCTCGTGTATGCGATTTTTCCGACCGAAGGCGCCGGTCCGCAACCCCTGACATCGATCAGCATCTACGCTTGGACGGATGCCGGCGTCGTCTTTGACGCCTTCATGACCTTGATCGGGGGTTTTCTCCTCACCAATTGCGTCGTTTGCTTTGCAGACCGGTGTTGGTTTGAGGCCGTTTACGGTGGTCTCAGCGGTGCCTCGGCCCTGCTGGTGGTGGCATTCCCCACGGGGGTCGAGGGCGCGCGGGCGGCCATTTTCTGCCCCGGAATGACCCCGTGCGGACACACCGGCCTGCACGCGGCCGCCGCGGGCGCATTCATCCTCACAATGATCGGCTACGCCCTTTACTTCTTTGTCCGGGAGCCTCGCCTGCGCTATTGGCAAGCTGTCGCCAAATTCCCTGTGAAACGGTTCTACATCGCAATGGGCAGCGTCATCATCGTCATGTTGCTGTGGATGGCGTTGGTCGCACTTCCCTTCCTGAACAATCTGCTGCCGACAGGCGTCGCCGGGTTCTTGCCCGACAGCGTGTTCTGGCCCGAAGCCTTCGCGGTTCTTGCCTTCGGCGCGGCCTGGATGGTCAAAGGCTATGTGATGCGCGAGACGCGGCACAGGGCCATGCATTCCATCAAATCCCTCATCGCCTGTCTAGGTTCGACCAACCGGGGCTGACCTGGTCGGGGCTGACCTGGTCGGGGCTGACTTGGTCGGGGACCTGGTCGGCGCAGGGCCAATCGGGGCGCGGCGCTCAGGGCTCGGCCGATCGGGCCTGATCCGCTGGGACCTTGCACCCGCTGCCCTGCCGCCATAGCTGTTGACGCAAGATGCGGGCAGCGGAGGCGAGGCGGGCAATGGAAATCGAGGCATCCTTTACAGCGCAGGATGCGCTGGTGGCGGTGATGGTGGCGGCCTCGGCCTCGGATGGCGATCTGGGCACCGATGAGCTGTTGCTGATCACCCGCATTGTCGACACGCTGCCGGTTTTTGCCGGATACGATCAGGACCGCATCCGCAATGTCTCGCAGACCGTGTTCGATCTTTTGGAGGTTGAGGACGGGTTCGACGCGCTTTTGGGTCTGGTGCGCGAGGCGCTGCCCGAGGGGATCAACGAAACCGCCTATGCGCTGGCCTGCGATGTGGTGGCCGCCGATGGGGTTGCGGTGATCACCGAGCTCGAGTTTCTGCAGATGCTGCGCTACGATCTGTCGGTGGGGCGGTTGGCGGCCGCGGCCATCGAGCGGGGCGCGCGGGCGCGGTTTGTGCGCCTGGCGGGCTGACGCCGCGCGGACCAAAGCTCACGGGCACTGGTGCGGGTTTGGGCACTGGTGCGGGTTTGGGCGCGGGAATGGGCGCGGGCGCGGTAATGGGCGCGGGCAGTCCGGGGACAACCACAGGTTCGGGCATGGGTCTGCTGGCGACGCTGGGTCGCCGCAGCAGAGACCGGCTTGGGCCGCCGCTTCGGCCGGGACCAGGGCGCGGGCTGGCTCAGCCGGCCTGGCGGCGCGGGCTGCCATCACGCTCGGGCGCCCGGCTGAGCGCCCAGTCAAGCACATGCACCCGCACCGCGGTGGCCAGCGAGGTGCCCGGATCGCGGGCATCGTCGATCTGGGTGACCAGCCGGTTCACTGGCATGCCCTCCCGCGCCGCGATGCGGCGCAGGGCCTCCCAGAACGGTGCTTCAAGCGTGACCGAGGTCCTGTGACCATGCAGCGTCAGCGACCGTTTTTCGGGACGGATGGCTGCCATCGCAAGAGCTTAGCACAGATCCGGCCGGTTTGACACCTCCCCAGGGTTGAATTCGCCTCAGGCCGCGAAATCGACCAGCGCCTCGGCCAGCGCCTGGGGTGCGGCGAACATCGCCTCATGCGAGGAGGCCAGCGTGTAGACCTGCGTGGCAGTGCCGAACGCCGCATCCATATCGGCGATCTGCACATCCTGGGTGGCGGGGATCAGCGTGCGATCGGCCTCGCAGCGCAAGAAGGCGCGCGGGATGGCGGCATAGGCCTCGGAGAATTCCGGCAGCTCGCCATACATCGCCGCCGGCGCGTCGGGGGTGAGCAGATGCATCACGCTGGCCAGAAGACCCTCCTCGACATCCGCGGCAAGCGCCTCCTTGGCCGCGGCAAGATAGGCCGGATCGGTGCTGCGCGGGTCGATGCGGATCGCGCCGATGGTGGCGGGATCGGCCATCACCAGGGGGCCGAGCATGCTTTGCGCGGTCTGTTCGGGCAGCGAGATGTAATGCCCCCCCGGCTTGCCCGGGGTTGCGACCACGGCCGTAAGGTAGACGAGCCCGTCGACCGCCTGGGGGTCCTTGGCGGCGGCAAAACTGATCGGCACGCCGCCCATGGAATGGCCCACCATGATCACCCGCGTGGCCCCCGCCGCCCGGGCCGCGGCGGCCGCGTCGAGCACCGCATCGGCATAGGCCTCGGTGGGGATGCTGGCGATGAAGGAGGGTTCGGTGGCAAAGGCTGCGGCATCGAGCGGGCGGGCGAGGAAGCTGGCCGGCAGGCGGGCATTGAGGCCGTGGCCCGGCAGATCGATCGGCAGGCTCAGATGGCCCGCCGCGGCCAGATGCGGCGTGACCCTGCCCCAGCACCAGCCGCCATGCCAGGAGCCATGCACCAGCACGAAGGCGGTTTTGCCGGCATGCCCATCGGCCGCGGCGCGCCGCGTGCCCAGCCCGGCGGTTGTGGCGATGCCCCCCAAAAGCCCGCCCGTCAAAACTGCTCTGCGTCGCATGTCACCCTCCTGTACAGCTGGGCACAGATTGCCATGGCGGCCCGGGGCGGGGCCAGTTTTTTGCCCAACTGGCTGCAGGGCGGTTGCCTCACCGCGCCGATTGGCGCAGCATCGCGGCAAAATCGACCCAGAACAACACGGGAGAGACAGCATGAAAACGCGCGCCGCCTTGGCCGTCGAGGCCGGAAAACCGCTGGAGATCACCGAGGTCAATCTGGACGGGCCGCGCGCGGGCGAGGTGCTGGTCGAGATCAAGGCGACCGGGCTCTGCCACACCGATGATTTCACCCTGTCGGGGGCCGATCCGGAGGGGATCTTTCCGGCCATCCTGGGCCATGAGGGGGCCGGTGTGGTGGTCGAGACGGGCCCCGAGGTGACCGGGCTGAAGCCGGGCGATCACGTGATCCCGCTTTACACCCCGGAATGCCGCGAATGCGAGTATTGCCTGAACCCCAAGACCAATCTTTGCCAGGCGATCCGCAGCACCCAGGGCCAGGGTCTGATGCCCGATGGCAGCTCGCGCTTCACCACGCTCGATGGCGACCCGGTGTTTCACTATATGGGCACCTCGACCTTTTCGAATTTCACCGTGCTGCCCGAGATCGCGCTGGCCAAAATTCGCGAGGACGCGCCCTTTGACAAGGTCTGCTATATCGGCTGCGGGGTGACGACCGGCATCGGCGCGGTGATGAACACCGCCAAGGTCGAGATCGGGTCGCGCGCGGTGGTCTTCGGGCTGGGCGGCATCGGGCTCAACGTGATCCAGGGGCTGCGCCTGGCCGGCTGCGACCAGATCGTGGGGGTCGATCTGAACCCGGCCAAGAAGCCGATGGCCGAGCGTTTCGGGATGACCGATTTTGTGAACCCCGCCGAGGTGGCGGGGGATCTGGTGCCCTATCTGGTGGATCTGACCAAGGGCGGGGCGGATTACACCTTCGATGCGACGGGCAATGTGGAGGTGATGCGCGCCGCGCTTGAATGCGCCCATAAGGGCTGGGGCGAGAGCATCATCATCGGGGTGGCGCCGGCCGGGGCGGAGATTGCCACCCGGCCCTTCCAGCTCGTCACCGGGCGCACCTGGAAGGGCACGGCCTTTGGCGGGGCGCGCGGGCGCACGGATGTGCCGCGGATCGTGGATTGGTACATGGAGGGCAAGATCGAAATCGATCCGATGATCACCCATGTGCTGCCCCTGGACGAGATCAACAGGGGCTTCGATCTGATGCATTCGGGCGAAAGCATCCGGGCGGTGGTGCAATATTAGGGCCCCCTTGCGGTGCTGGGTGGGCGCGGACCTGCTCGCAGACCTGCTTGTGGGGCCGGACCGGGCTTTGCCCCGATTGCGGGATATGTGAAAGGCCGCGGGCCAGATGAGTATTTGTGCCAAGAAGAAGCGGTGGCGGCAGCCAGGGCCGGCAAGCGGCGCGGCTTCGGTGGCAAAAAATAGCGGCGGATAGAGGCGGTGGGACGCGGCGGCAGGACGCGGCGGTTGCTCGGCGGTTGCTCGGCGGAAAACGGGATCGATTTGGACGGGGCATGCTGGCCCCGGGCTGTGACAAAGGGAGGATGAGGCGATGCCCAAGGGTTATGTGATTGCCCGCATCGATGTGTCGGACGAGGCCGAATATGCCAAATACACCGCCGAGACGCCGCGTCTGGTGGCCGAGGCGGGGGGGCGGTTTCTGACCCGCGGCGGGCGCTATGAGGCCAAGGAGGGCGTGGCGCGGTCGCGCAATGTGATCATCGAGTTTCCCGATTTCGAGACTGCGCGGGGCTTTTACGACAGTGCCGGCTATCAGGCGATCCTGCCCCATGCGCTGAAGGGGGCCGAGCGCGAGATGGTGGTGGTCGAAGGCGTGTGAGCGTGCCCGGGCGGCGGCTGGCCGCTGTGCCTCGCCCGGGACGTTGTCCACAGATCGCGAGACTTATCCACAATTGTCATTCAACCTTCATGACGGCGTGATGCAGCCGTCGCAGATCCTGCGTTTCTGCCAAGAAACAGTGTTGAGGCAGACGCGACATGGCATGCATCGGGGTTTCGCTGAAAGCGGAGCAGACGGTGGCGCGGCTGGTGCTGGCCGGAACGGAGGGCGATCCCGGTCAAAGCCCGGCCGGGTCTTTGGCCCCGTCCTCGGCGCCCCCCTTGGACCTGTCCTCGGACGCGTCCTCAGCCGCATTCTTGGACCCGTCTTTGGCGCCGACCTTAGCCCCGGCCATAGCCCCGTCCTTGACGGCATCCTTGGCCACATGCTTGGCGGCCTGTCCTCCCGGGGCGCCGATTGCCGTGCTGATCCATGGCTACCGGTTCGACCCCGGCACGCCGGATCATGACCCGCATCGGCTGCTCTATGCCCAGGCGCCGGCGCGGCAGAGCGCCAAGCTGGCGAGCTGGACCGACGGTCTGGGCTTTGGCGCGGGTCCGGAAACCGGGCTTGCCATCGGGTTTGGCTGGCCGGCCCGGGCGGCGCATCTGCCATCGCTGGTTCGGCTGGGCCATACCGGGTTTGCCGAGGTTTATGCCCGGGCGGGGGCGGCGGGGGCAGCGCTGGCCGCGTTGATCGCGCAGATCGCGCATCTGGCGCCGAACCGCCCCATCGACATCCTGGCCCATTCCTTGGGCGCGCGGGTGGCACTGTCGGCCCTGCCGCGGCTGGGCCCGGCGGCGGCCGGGGCGGTGGGACGGCTGATTTTGCTGGGCGGGGCGGAATATGCGGGAACCGCGCGGGCGGCCCTGGCAAAGCTGGCGCAGGTAGGGGCGCAGGGGCCGTCATCGGAGAAGGGGCCGTCATCGGAGAAGGGGCAGGTGAGGGCGCAGGGGCAGGCGCAGGAACCGGCGGGTGCGCTGCAAAAACAGGCCGGCGAAGAGATCCGGGCGGCGCCGGAGATCTACTCGATCACCGCGCGGCAGAACGATGTTTATGACGCGCTTTTTGAGACCTTCGCGCCGCGCGGCGATGCGCTGTGCGACCAGGTGCTGTCGCGCGGGGTCGATGCGCCGGACTGGTTTTCCCTGCAGCTCGACGCGCCGCATTTGATGGGCTGGGCGGCGGCGCGGGGCATCGCGCTTGAGCCTGCTGCGCGGGCGGTGTGCCATTGGAGCTTTTACACCCGGCCCGGTGCGCTGGCGCTTTATGGGCGGATTTTGCGCGACCGGGCGGCCTGGTCGGTTGCCGCCCTGCGCCGGGCGCCGGCCCTGGCCGCGCATGAGCCGCGCTGGACGCGCCTGTCCGGCCTGCCCAGGGCCGCGGTTTCGGTGCCGCGCCCGCGGCTGCGGCGTGCCCGCGGGCTTTAGGACCGGAAGGGCGCTGGGCTGCGGGCCGACAGCGTGGACCCTCCCGATGGGCCGATGCGGCAGGCCCGCGCACCGTGCCCTGGGCCGATGCGGCAGGCCGGATCGGCTGGGATCCGCGCCGTTTGTTTGCGCCGTCTGTTTGCGCCGTGTGTTTGCGCCGTGTGTTTGCGCCGTCTATTTGCGCCTTTGTTCGCACCGCCAGCTGCGCGCTCAGTTTACTGGACATCCCCGACAAAGCCGGGCCAAGCTGGCCCCCGTCCCACAAAGGAGCCACGCCATGCCCGCCCCCATCGAGCTTTACTATTGGCCCACGCCCAATGGCTGGAAGATCTCCATCGCGCTGGAGGAGATGGGGCTGCCCTATGAGGTCAAGCTGATCAATATCGGCAAGGGCGAGCAGTTTGCGCCCGATTTCCTGGCCATCGCGCCCAACAACCGCATGCCGGCGATTGTCGATCCCGAAGGGCCGGACGGCGCGCCGATTGCAATCTTCGAATCCGGTGCGATCTTGCAATATCTGGGCCGCAAGACCGGGCAGTTCCTGGGCGAGACCGAGCGCGAGCGGGTCGAGATCGAGCAATGGCTGATGTGGCAGATGGGCGGGGTCGGGCCGATGGCCGGCCAGGCGCATCATTTTCTGCGCTATGCGCCCTCGATGGAGCCGCCCAACGACCTGCCCTATGCCAAGGACCGCTACCGCAACGAGGTGAACCGGCTTTACGGCGTGCTCGACAAACGGCTGGCCGATCGCGATTTCGTGGCCGGCCCCTATTCCGTCGCCGATATGGCGATCTGGCCCTGGGCCAATGGCTGGGAAAACCAGGAGCAGGACATCGAGGCCTTTCCCCACATGAAGGCCTGGCTGGCGCGCTGTTGGGAGCGTCCGGCCGTGCAGGCGGGCCGGGCCGTGGCTTCGGACATGCGCGGCAATCTGCAGACAGACCGGGAGGCGCAGAAAATCCTGTTTGGCCAAACGGCGCGGTAAGGAGGGGCGGCGACCGGGCCAGTGTGCTGAAGGGGCCATCTGGCCCAATCGCCTGGTGGGGCGATCTGGTCGGCGATCTGGTCGGCGATCTGGTCGGCGATCTGGTCCAAAGACCTGGATGGACGACTGGGCCGGGTGACCGAAGGGCCATACGCGCAAACGCGCCTGCGGCTGATGTCAGACCGGCCGCGGTGCCGAACCGCCGGCGGGATATTGACCGGTAAATGCGA
>JBCDDO010000139.1:0-7348 GCA_039180245.1 Pseudomonadota bacterium
CACGCTGGGTCCAGCGCTCGCGGTGCTGGTGCTGGTGCTCTCTGCGGCAGGCTATGGCACCGCGCGCGCCCTCGGGCTCGACCAGGCAGATCAGATCACGCTGACGGTTGAAACTGGCATTCAGAACGGCACCATCGGGCTGACCCTGGTCACGCTGATCTATGGCATCACCGATGCGACCGTGCCCGACGCTGCAGTGCCGATCGGGCTTTACAGCATCCTGATGTACGGGCTGATGATCCCGCTGACGATCTGGCTGCGCCGCCGCCCCGCCGCGCCGGCCTGATCATCTGCCCAGAGTCGCGCGCCCGGCGCTCAGCCGCGCACGAAGCCCAGGATCTCATAAGTTTGCGCAAGGATCGGATTTGCAATGGCGGCCGCCCGTTCGGCGCCGGCAGCCAGGGTTCGGTCGATTTCGGCCGGATCGTCGAGCAGCTCACGCATCTTGGCCGAGATCGGGGTGATCTTTTCGACCGTGAGCTCGGCCAGCCGCGGTTTGAAGGCCCCGAACTGCATGCCGGCAAACTCCGCGATCACAGTCTCGGCCGGAATGTCGGCAAGCGCGGCATAAATGTTGATGAGATTGCGCGCCTCGGGTCGGTCGGCCAGCCCCTCCAGCGCCTCGGGCAACGGGTCGGGGTCGGTCTTTGCCTTGCGGATCTTCTGCGCAATCGCATCGGCATCGTCGGTCAGGTTGATGCGGCTCATATCCGACGGGTCGGATTTCGACATCTTCTTGGTGCCGTCGCGCAGGCTCATCACCCGCGTGGCGACGCCCTCGATCATCGGTTCGGTGAGCGGAAAGAACCCCTCCGCCCCATAATCGAGGTTGAACTTGGTGGCGATGTCGCGGGCAAGCTCCAGATGCTGCTTTTGATCCTCGCCCACCGGCACATGGGTGGCGTGATAGACCAGGATGTCGGCGGCCATGAGCGTGGGATAGGCAAAGAGGCCCAGCGAGGCCCCCTCGCGGTCTTTCCCGGCCTTTTCCTTGAACTGGGTCATGCGGCTCATCCAGCCCATCCGCGCGACGCAATTGAAGATCCAGGCAAGCTCGGCATGGGCATGAACCTGGCTTTGGTTGAAGAGGATCGAGCGCGACGGGTCGAGCCCGCAGGCAATGAAGGCCGCTGCCAGCTCGCGCGTGGCCGCACGCATGCCCTCGGCGCCCGACCAGTTGGCAGTGATCGCATGCAGATCGACCATGCAATAGATGGTTTCGAAATCCTCATCCTGCATGGCCACAAAGCGCTTCACCGCGCCCAGGTAATTGCCCAAGGTCAGCCCGCCAGTGGGCTGCACGCCCGAAAAGACGCGCCGCGTGTGGGTCGGCTCGCTCATCCCTGCACTCCTCTTGCCTGGGGATGCGCGCTTATCGCCAAGCGCGGCTTGGCCGTCAACAGCCTGCCAAAGCGTCGCACCCCCGGCCGCGCCGCTTCGCGTGCTCTTTCATGCCGCAGCCGAAACCCCTAGCTTGCGGCCATGTCCATGCCGCCGCCGCCCAGCGGTCTTCCGCGTATCCCTCGGCAACCAACCTTGCCGCCCGTGCCGCTCAGCCTTTGGCTGCTGGTTGGTGCGATGGGGCTGCTCGAAGGGGTGCTGAGCATTGCCGATCGCGACATCATCGGCTCGCCGGCATGGCGGTATCTGGCGCTCGAATACGGTGCGTTCTGGGATGTGATCTTCGACGATCTCGCCGACCCGGTCTGGGCCTATCAGGGGCTGGCCATGTTCTTCACCCATGCTCTGCTGCATGGCGATCTGGGGCATTACGTGCTCAACAACGTGATCCTGCTGGCGGTCGGCAAAATGCTTGCCGGCGTCATCGGGCCGTTTCGGGTGCTCTTGCTCTTTGCCATCTCGGCCGTTGGCGGCGCGTTGGTCTATGGGCTGATCGCGGCCACCGATGCGCCGATGGTCGGCGCCTCGGGCGCGGTCTTCGGCTTTATCGGGTTCTGGAAGCAGGTGGAGTTCCGCATTCGGCTGCGCCGGGGGCTGAGTTTGCGGCCCATTGGCGGGATGATCGTCGCGCTGTCGGCGGCCAATCTCGTCGTCTATTTCCTGCTTGATGGGCGCATGGCCTGGGAGGCGCATCTGGGCGGGTTTCTGGCCGGCTGGCTGATGGGCCGGGTCTGGCGTCCGGTCAGCCGCGACGGCGCAGCGCTGCCATGATCTGGCGCGGTGTGACCGCCCGCAGGGCGAGGCAGGCCAGCGCATAGGCGGCGATGCCGCCGCTCACCAAGAGCAAGAGCGCAGCATACCGCCAAAAGGGCGCGGCCAGCGGGCCAGAGAGCGCCCAGGCCAGCGCCGCCACCGCCGCACCCATTGACAGAGCGGCGAGAGCCAGCCGCGGCAGGCGGCGCGCAAGCTGGGCGTCGATCCGCGTCTCGGGCCCGATCTTCCGGGCGCCGCGCCAGAGCAGCGCGAAATAGACCCAGGCCGCCGCTGTGGTGGCCAGGGCCGAGGCCAGATAGCCGATCACCGGGGCCAGCCCGATCGCCAGCGCCGCATTGACCAGCATCACCCAGAGCGCGAGGCGAAACGGCGTCTTCGTGTCCTCGCGCGCGAAATAGACCGGCTGCACCACTTTTTGCAGAACAAAAGCCGGCAGACCCGCGCCATAGATCGCGACGGCCCGCGCCGTTTCGGCCACATCGGCCGGCCCGAACGCGCCCCGCCCGAACAGCACCGCCACCAGCGGTCCGGGAATGACCACAAGTGCGACGGCGGCAGGCAGGGTCAGGGCCAGCGAAATTTCAGCGGCGCGGTTGATCGCATCGCGCGCGCCCGGGGCGTCGGCCGCCTGCAGCCGCCGGGTGAGCGCTGGCAAAAGCACGATGCCAACCGCGACGCCCACCACCCCAAGCGGCAGCTGGTAGAGCCGGTCGGCAAGGTAAAGCCAGGCCACCGCGCCGTCGAAATGGCTGGCCACCTGGCGGCCGACCACCAGGTTGATCTGAACCACCCCGCCGGCCAGTGCGGCGGGCAGCGCGACGGCCGCCAGTCGCGACAGCCCCGGCGTCCAGCGCGGCCGGCGCAGCCGCAGCGGATAGCCGGCCTGGGCCGCCGCCCGCCAGACCAGCGCGAGCTGTGCGATCCCGGCGATGAGCACGCCAAAGACCAAAAAGCGCCCATGGGTGAGCCCCTGCAAAGCGTCATCGGCCGCCAGCGCCTCGGCCAGGATCAGCGCGGCAATAAGGATGAGATTGAGAAGCGCCGGCGCCGCCGCGGCCGCTGCGAACCGCCCGGTTGCGTTCAGCACCCCCGAAAGAAGGGCTGCGAGTGAAATGAACAGGATATAGCCGAACGCGATGCGGGCGAGGCCGGTGGCAAGCTCAAACCGCTGATCGCCAGCAAATCCGCTGGCAAGACCCAGAACCAGCCAGGGCATGGCCAGGGTCGCCACCAGCGTGAGCAGAACCAGGAGCGACGCGAGTGCTGCGAACGCGTCCTCGGCAAAACCCTGCGCATCCTCGCCCTGTTCCAGGCGGCGGGCAAACATCGGCACGAACGCGGTGTTGAAGGCCCCTTCCGCAAAGAACCGGCGAAAGAGGTTGGGCAGCGTAAAGGCCACCACAAAGGCCTGCGCCACCGGCCCTGCGCCCAGAAAGGCCGCCATCAGAATGTCGCGCGCAAAGCCAAGCACGCGGCTTGCCATGGTCCAGCCGCCAACGGTCAGAAACCCCGCGACCAGACCGATCGGGGCGCGCCTGGGCACTGGGCCCGGCGAGGTGGTCACAGCTTGATCATCCGGTTTGCGCGCCGCGCTCGACCGCCTGGGCCAAACGCTCTTCGATGACACGGCGCTTGGCCTCTGACAGGATCTTCAGCCCGAACAGATCCTTGACGTAGAACACGTCGACCGCCTGGGCACCGTAGGTTGCCACCACGGCCGACGAGATCGCGATGTTTGCGGCCGCCAAGGTACGCGTCAGATCGTAAAGCAGACCCGGCCGGTCGCGGGCGCTGACCTCCACGATCGTGAAGATGTCGGACCCGTCATTGTCAAAGACCACCCGGGTGGGCACGGTGAAATCGCGCACCCGCTTTTTGATCTTGTCGCGGGTCTTGAACTCCTCCCGCGCGACCACCTCACCCTTGAGCGTGCGTTCCACGATGCGGCGCAGCCGGTCGAGCCGTTCCTTCTCATAGGGCTTGCCGTCATGGTCCTGCACCCAAAAAACCGAGGTTGCATATCCGTCCGAGGTTGTGTGGCTGCGCGCATCGACGACATTGGCGCCGGCAATGGCCAGCGCGCCGGACAGCCGCGCAAAGATCCCGGGGTGATCTTCCATGTAAAACACTGCGCGCGTGGCGTCGCGCGCCGGGTCGGGCGTGATCTGGGCGGCAATCTCGCCGGAGAGCACTGCCTCATCAAGCTCGGCAAACAGGATCTGGGTGGCGGCGTCAAAACCCAGCCAATAGCCGGTGTAATGCCGCTCCAACTCCTCGGCGACCGACGACGCCGAGGCGGTTTGCGCGTAAATCTCGGCAAAGGCGGATTTGGCCGCGGCCTCGCGCGCCGCCCGGCTGGAAATGTCGGCATCGCCGGTCAGCTCGGCCTTGGTGGCGCGATAAAGCTGGCGCAAAAGCTGGGCCTTCCAGTTGTTCCAGACCCCCGGGCCGACCCCCTTGATGTCGCACACCGTGAGCAGCAGCAGCAGCTTCAAACGCTCCTGGGTTTTGACGATATGGGCAAAATCCCGCACAGTGTGCGGGTCGGAGATGTCGCGTTTCTGAGCCACGTCGGACATCACCAGATGGTGGCGCACCAGCCAGGCCACCAGTTCGGCCGTGCCGGCATCGACGCCCATGCGGGCACAGACGGCGCGGGCCATCTTCTCGCCCAGCTCCGAATGATCGCCCGGCCGGCCCTTGCCAACATCATGGAGCAGGAGCGCCAGCGACAAAACCAGCCGGTCGATGCCGCCCTTGAGGATCGATGAGGCGATGGGCAGATCGTCGGTCAGCGCGCCTTCCTCGATCTGATGCAGGATCGACAGGCAATTGAGCGTGTGCTCGTCGACCGTGTAATGATGATACATATTGAACTGCATCAGGCAGACGATCTCGCCAAACTCCGGCACAAACGCGCCGAGCGCCCCGGTCTCGTTCATCCGCCGCAGCGCCCGTTGCGGGTCTTCGACATCGGCCAGAAGCTCAAGAAAGATGCCGACCGCCTCGGGATCGCAGCGCAACGCCTCGATCTGCGCGGTGCTTGCCGCGGCACGGCGCATCGCATTGGGGTGCAGACGTAGACCGCTGCGCTGGCCTTCGCGAAAGAGCCGGAGCAAGAGCGCCGGGTTCTCGGCAATCGCCACGCGGTCCTCAAAATCAAGCCGCCCGTCGCGCTCGACAAAGCCCGGCTCGAGCCTGGGCGCGATGCCGAAGGCGCGGCGCAGGCGCGGCATCAGCGCCGGGCGGCTCTTGACATGGCGCGCCTCCAAAAGCGCGCAGAAGATGCGGGTGAGATCGCCCACATGCTTGGCATGGGTGAAATAGGCCTGCATGAAGATCTCAACGGCGCGCCGGCCGTTGTCGGCCCGAAACCCCATGGCCGAGGCCATCTCGACCTGCATGTCAAAGGTCAACTGCTCGTTTGCCCGGCCCGAGAGCCGGTGAAGATGGCTGCGCACCGACCACAGGAACCCCTGGGCGGCGTTAAAAATCGCGACCTCCTCCTCGGTGAAGACGCCGCGGGCGACAAGCTCTTCGGGCGTGCCGGCGCGGTAGAGGTATTTTGCGATCCAGTAGAGGGTTTGGAGATCGCGCAGACCGCCCTTGCCTTCCTTCACATTGGGCTCGACCAGATAGCGTGAGCCACCGTGTCGGCGGTGCCGCCCATCGCGCTCGGCCAGCTTGGCCTCGACGAATTCCGACCCGGTGCGCGAAAAAAGCTCCTGCCAAAGCCGCGTCTCCAACTCGTCGGCCAATCCCGCCTCGCCGGTCAGATACCGCCGTTCCAGAAGTGCGGTGCGGATGGTGATGTCCTCGCGCGACAGGCGCAGGCAATCATCGACGGTGCGCACGGCATGGCCGACCTTGAACCGCAGATCCCAGAGCATGTAGAGCACGGTTTCGATGACGCTCTCGCCCCAGGCGGTCTGCTTGTAGGGGGTCAGGAACAAGAGATCGACATCGGAATAAGGTGCCATCTCGCCCCGGCCATAACCGCCCGTTGCCAATACGGCGAGATGTTCGGATTTGGTCGGATTTGGCAGCGGGTGCAGCCAGGTCTGCGCCACCGTGGCCGCCTCGATCACGATCGCGTCGGTCAGCCAGGTGAAGCTGGCCGCGGCCGCCGGTCCGTCCCGGGGCTGCCGAGCCAGCGCATCGAGGATCGCCTGACGCCCGGCATGCAACGCTGTGCGCAGATGGTCCACCGCCGCGCGGCGCCGCGATCCGCTCTGGCGCCCGCCCGCCATGGTTTGCGCAATCTGGGCGTGGAGCGCCGGGGCGTCGACAATCTGCTCGGCGGGCAGAATCAGGCGACCCAGGGGCGGCGTGCGCAGCGGATGCGCAGATGCGGTCTGCGCGGCCTCAGCGTCAGCCCGAGGGGCGGTCGAAGCGTCTGGGCGCCGGATCGCGGACGGTGAAGCCATCCTCTGTCACCTCCATCACCGCAAGAGCGCGGTCGATCATCCCGTCGCGGCGAAGCCTGAAGATACCGTTGACACCGGCAAACCCGCTGGGATTGACCAGATTGTCCACCGCAAAGGGCTGGCTGTCCTGGGCCGCGCGCGCGTCGCGGATGAGGGCGCCGACAGCCGCGATGCCGTCATAGGCAAGACCGGCGATCGGCGCGGGGTTGGTGCCATAGGTTGCCAGATAGCGCTGCGCGAACGCGTCAAAGAGCGCCGGGTCGGGGGCCACGAACCAGCCGCCCTGCAACGCTGCCTCGGTGCTGGTCGCTGGCCCGTTCCATTGGCCAAGTCCCAGATAGCGGGTCGAGCGCGGCGAGACGTTGTAATAGTTGAGAAACGCGCCTGCCGAGACCAGCCCCTGGCCGCCTTCGGGAATGGCCACGGCCTGTGCGCTGTGTTCGGCCGCATAGACCTGGCTGCGGTCCTGAATGCCCTGGAAGCTGCGCGGATAATCGATGGTGGTCAGCACGGTCAGCCCGTGTTTGGCCGCTGCCTGACGCAGGGCCTGTGCTGCGACCTGGCCCGATGGGGTGCGCGGATAGAAGAGGCCCAGACTGCCGATCCCCTGGCTGGAGGCATAGCTGAGCAACCGGTCGGCCTCGGTCGCGGCAGTCTGGCCCAGCACGAAGACGTTCTTGCCGGCAACCGACGGTGTGGTCGAAAAGGTCAGCACATTGATCCCGGCCTGATCGGCCACCGGGCCG
>JBCDDO010000140.1:0-7284 GCA_039180245.1 Pseudomonadota bacterium
CGCAGATGCCGTGGCCGACAGCTATTTCAAGCAGCGCGCCGAAATGCAGCAGCGCAAGGCGCGCGATGCCGGACAATGGCTGAGCGACGAGGCCAAGCGGCTCAGCGAAGAGCTGATGGGCGCCGAGCGCCAGGTCGCGGCGTTTCTGACGACCCATGCGCTGAGCGAGAGCCGCGAGGATGATCCGGTGCTGCGCGAGCTTGCCCAGGTGCGGGCCGCGCAGACCGAATTGCGGCAGCGCATTGCCCAGGCCGAGGCCGAGTCGGCAGCGCTGACCGCCCATCTTGCGCGGGCCGCAGGCGATGTAAGCCGCCTGGCCGAGCTTCTCGACCCCGCCCTGACCGATCCGGCCCTGACCCGGCTTCAAACCCAGCTCTCCGATCTCCTCGCGCGGTTGAGCGTGGATCAAACCTCTCCCGCCGCCACACCAAAAAGCCCATTGGTCGACCAGCTTTCCGCCGCCATCGCCACGGAGATTGCACGGCGGGCCGATGCGCGCCTGCACAGCGTTGAAACCATGCGGCGCGAGGCCGACTTGCTCACCAAACGCGAAGCGGAGCTGGCCGCCCAGGCGCGCGACCGGCGCGACCGACGCATTGAGCTCAGCGCCCTCGAGCGCGCGGCCGACATCCTGCATGCACGCTATGACGCGCTGATCTCGCGCGATCAGGCAAGCCGGGCGCTGGCCCCGGCGCCGGGCATTCCGGCCCGGCTGATTGCGCGCCCGGTCACGCCCGACCGCGCATCCGGCGCATCGGCGCAAGCGGTGCTCGGGGCGCTGGCCATGGGCGGCCTTCTGGTCGGCGTCGGGCTGGTCTTTCTGCGCGCCCAGCTCGACGACAGGCTGCGCGACCCCGATGACGTGGGCGCCCGGATCGGGCTGCGCTGTCTGGGTGTCGTGCCGCGCATGACCCGGCGCGATGCCCGCGATCTTGCCAGCGCCCTGCCACCCTGGACCCGGGCGCTGCCGCGGGCGGAACGACACCGGCTCGCCCTTGCCCAGGCCGCGCGCGACACCCGCTGTCAGGAGCTGATCATCACGCTGCGGCGGGTGCTCTTTGCGCTGGGCATCGGCAAGGAGACCACGCTGCAGCTTGGCCGCGACACGCCCTATCGCTGCATCGGGATTACGGCCGCCGGCGATGGCGATGACGAGGGCAAGAGCCTGTTGGCCGCCAATCTTGCGACCTATCTGGCGCGGGCCGGACATACGGTGCTGCTGGTCGATGGCGATCTGGAAAAACGCACCCTCACCCGCGCCCTTGCCGGGGCGATCGGGGTGGAGGGCCGGCTGCCCCGCCCGCTCGGCACGGATCCCAGCATGGAGCTGATGCGCGCGACCATCGATGACGGGCTGGAGCTTGCCTTTTCGGCCGTCTCGGTCACTGGCGGCGCTGCCGCGCCGCAGGCGCTGGCCCTGATGCGCGCGCTCGACAGGCTGGGTGACGCGGCCGAGATTGTGGTGATCGATCTGCCCGCCCTCGCGGCAAATGCCGATCCGCCGCCGCTGGCGCGTCTGGTCGATGATGTGATCGTCACAGCTTTGTGGGACCGAACCCGGGCCGATCGGCTGCGGCGGGTCTTGGACCAGACACCGGTTTTGGCCGAAAAGATCCGGGGGTTGGTTTTGCTGGGCGCGCGGCGCGCGGCACGGGCCGAGCGGCCACAAAAACGGCGGGAGTGGCGCTATGGCTGAGCAAGGCGCGTGGGACGGCGCATCCGGGCGCACGGGGCAGTGGGGCGATCTCCTCGCCGCCGGTCCTGACAGGGCTGGCCGTGCCCGGCTTGGCCATTCGCGGGTCGGCCGCGCGAAGAGATCCCACTTGCGGCGATTGCGCGCCGGGGCATTTCTGTCAATGCTGGTGCTGACCCCTGTCATGGCCATCGCCCAGGAGGCCTACCGTCTGCAGGCCGGCGACGCGCTGCGCCTGGTGATTGCCGGTCTGCCCGGCGGCGATTGGACGGCCCAGATCGGGCTCGACGGGCAGGCCGGGTTTCCGCATCTGGGCGCGCTGCCGGCCGCAGGTGCCACCCTGGCCGATCTGCGCGCGGCGCTGACGCTCAGGCTTGCCAGCAGCGTCGCAATCACCGTCACCGCCGATGGACGGCTCCAACAGATCCCGCTTGCCGGGGTGGGCGCGCATCTTGAGATCGCCGCCTATCGCCCGGTCTTTGTGACCGGAGATGTGCCGCGGGCCGGCGAGCTGCCCTTCACGCCGGGCTTGACGGTCCGCGCCGCATTGGCGCGGTTCGGCGGGCTGATCGACCCGCTTGAGCATGATCCGGCCGGCGAGCTGTCGCGCTGGCAGGCCGCCTATGCCCAGGCCGTGCTGGAGGATGCCAAAAGCCATGCCGCGCTCTGGCGCATCGCGGCGGCTTTGGCGCGAGACCCGGGCTTGCCCGTGCCCACGCCCGAGGCGGAGATCCCCGCCCCGCTCATCGCACCGATCCTGGAGGCGGAAGCCGCACGGCTTGCCCAAAACCTGGCGGCGCTCGCGGACGCCCGGCTTGCCCAAGACCGTATGCGTGCGCTGTCTGTCGCCCGCAGCCGGGCCCTGGCCGCCAAGCGCGCGACCTATGCCGAGGCGGTGACCCAGGAAGAGGACGACCTGGCGCGCATGCAGCGCCTTTTTGAGCGCGGCGCCGTGGCCCTGTCGCGGATTGCCGAGATGCGCCGCATCCTTCTGGCCAGCACAGTGCGGCTTTTGGAGGTCGAGGACGGGCTTGCCGCCGAAGCCGCACGCCAGGCACGGCTCGACGACACCCGCCGCCGCCTGGATGCCGATTTCGATGCCGACCATCTGGCGCAGCAGGCCGAGCTTGTGGAGGCGCAGTTATCGGCCCGGGCCCGGCGGCACAGCGCCGCGGAGCGGCTGTCGCAGCTTGGCCAGACGGCGCCAATGGCCGTGGTGCATATCGCCCCGCCAGAGGATGCGCAGCCCCCGCGGATCATCGTGCATCGGCGCAACGGGTCGGGCCTGGTCCAGCAAACAGCGCTCGATCTCGACGATCCGGTTCGGCCCGGCGATATCCTGGAAATCCGGCCCGGCCGACCGACGCTCTAACCCCTCCTCAAATTCCGACCGCAGAGCCTTGGGCGCAGGCCCTGGGCTGATCTGGCATTTTATCGCGGCCTTGGCGGCAGGTCCGACAGCATGTTCGACAGCACCCCCATCGCTGCCGCCGGTCCGGACATGCCGCACCACAGGCCCAGAGCGCTGTCCAGAGCGCTGTCCAGAGCATGATCGTGCAAGACCGCCCTCGCGGCGCGAATGATTCACTAAAAATAAACCTTACTCTGTGAATTCGAAAATACCCGATCAATCAAAGTAAAGCCTCAATAAACGAGAGCTTTAACAGGAGGTTTACGCACATGTCTGATCGTAATACATCCTTAAGATTTGTAAACGATTTGATGCGTACTCCCAATCTGGAAGCTGTTCCAAGGATCAACTATAGGAGTATTGAAAGTTACACAACTCGCCCTTTAGGTGTAGACCGGGCGCTGTCGCACTATGCGATAAACAGCCCGGTCAAACGCGGGCTGGACATTCTCGGCGCATCCGCCCTGCTGCTGTTGCTGGGGCCGGTCATGGCCATCGCAGCCCTTGCGGTGATGATCCTGGACGGCCGGCCGGTGACCTACCGTCACCGCCGCATCGGCAAGGATGGGCGGGTCTTTGACTGTCTGAAGCTGCGCAGCATGCGCCGGGATGCCGACCGCGCCCTTGCCCGGATCCTCGCCACCAGCCCCGAGGCACGGGCCGAATGGGCGGCCTATCGCAAGCTGAGCCGCGATCCGCGGATCCTGCCGCTGATCGGCGGCTTCCTGCGGCGCACCAGCCTCGATGAGCTACCGCAGCTTTTGAATGTGCTCACCGGGCGGATGAGCCTGGTCGGGCCCCGGCCGGTCACTGCCGAGGAGCTGGGCGCCTATGGCGATGCGCTGGGCCATTACCTCGCGGTGCGGCCGGGCCTGTCGGGGCGCTGGCAAATCTCCGGGCGCAGCGATCTGTCCTTTGCGCGGCGCACGGGTCTCGACCGCGCCTATGTCGAAACCGCGACGCTGGCGACCGATCTCGCGATCCTGGCCCGCACCCCGCTGGCCGTGATCCTGGGCCGCGGCTCGGCGTGATGGAACCGCAGCCGCCCGTCAAGGTCCCCCAGGCCCCCCAGGCCCCCCAGGTCGCGCCGGCCGCGCCGGCCGCACGGCTCGGTGGGCTTCAGGCGCTGCGCGGCGCCGCGGCGGCGATGGTCGTGCTGTTCCATCTCGAGGTTTTTGTGCTGCCGCATTTTCTGGGCCTGAGCCTGTGGGACGGGCTTGGGATGGGCTATGCGGGGGTGGAGATCTTCTTCGTGCTCAGCGGCTTTATCATGGCGCATGTCCATGGCCGCGATCTTGGCATGCCAGGCGCGCCAGGGCGGTTCCTGTGGCGGCGTGCGGTCCGCATCCTGCCGGTCTATTGGCTGGTGCTGCTGGTGGTCCTTACAGGCCGTGCGGCACTGGGTGAGCCGCTGCCCGGCTGGCCGACCCTGCTTGGCTCCGCGCTCCTCCTGCCCGTCCACGAACCGGTGCTGCGCATCGCCTGGACGCTGAGCTTTGAGGCGCTCTTTTACCTTGTCTTTGCGCTGGTGATCTGGCGACCGCGATTTGGGCGGGGGCTGGTGACAGCATGGCTGCTGGCGGTTCTGGCCAGCCTGGTGCTGCCGCCTCCAGCCCAGCCCCTCGCACCGGTCGCGGGGCTGCTGTCGCCCTACCTCCTGCTCTTCGCACTGGGCGTCGTCGCGGGGCGCTGGTGGCATCGGGTGCCCCAAGGCGCCGCCGGATCTCTTGTTGTGCTGGGCGTGCTGGGGCTGCTCGGCATCGGGCTGGGCGAGGCGCTCGCCAGCCTCGATCTCCCCAAATCCCTGCGCACCCTGCTTTACGGCTGTAGCGCTGCGGCCATCATCGCCGGGCTGGCGGCCATCGGCCGGTCGGCAAATCTGAGCACACCGTGGCTTCTGACGCATCTGGGCGATGCATCCTACGCGCTCTATCTGCTGCATCTTCCGGTGATGATGGTCGTCGCGCAGGCCATCTCGGCGTTTGGCCCAGCAGCGATGCCGGCTTGGTGCGTCGCGGCGCTGCTCTGTGCTGGCGCCGGCGCGGCGGCCAGCGCCGTCCACCTGTTCGTCGAGGTGCCCCTGTTGCGCGCTCTACATCGCGCGGGCACCTGCGCCATGTCATGGCAGGGTCGGCCATCTCTGTCCGTGGAACCGGCGCCCCCACCCCGACCACACACAGGACAGACAGCCAATATGTGACAGTCGCAACCGTGAGGCAAACCTTCTTTGAGCGGATTTCCGCCGATGGCGTGATCTTGCGCACAGGCGCAGGCATATACGGAGGCCGCGCCAAGACCGCGCGACGATCTTGCGTTTGCGCCCCGCAGGGCCACATAAAGGCCCATGGCCCTTCCTGACGGATTTCTCGACGAGTTGCGCGGCCGCGTGTCGCTTGCACGCATCGCCGAACGCCAGCTCAGCTGGGACCGCGCCAAGACCCGCAGCAATCGCGGTGAATACTGGGCCTGCTGCCCATTCCATCAGGAGAAATCGGCCTCCTTCAAGATCGACGACAAGACCGGCCGCTATTACTGCTTTGGCTGTCACGTAAAGGGCGACGCAATCAGCTACGTCATGCATACCGGCAATATGGGCTTCATGGAGGCGGTCGAGACGCTGGCCGCCGAGGCCGGGCTTGCCATGCCGGCGCGCGATCCCAAAGCCACCGCACGGGCCGAGGCCAGGGCCGGCCTGTCGGAGCTGGTCGAGGATGCGGTCCGGTTTTACCGCATGCAGCTTCGCAGCGCCCAGGCCTCGGCGGCCCGGGGCTATCTGGACGGTCGCACTCTGGACGATGCCGCGCTGGAGCGCTTCGAGATCGGCTATGCGCCCGGCGGCGGCAAGGCCCTGGTGGAGGCCTTCACCCGGCGCGGAACCGCGCTGGCCGAGCTCGAGCGCGCCGGGTTGATCACCATTCCCGATGACGGCCGCGCCCCATATGACCGGTTCCGCGACCGGATCATGTTTCCCATCCGCGATGGCCGCAACCGCGCAATCGGCTTTGGCGGGCGGGCGATGGATCCGAACGCGGCGGCCAAATACTACAACTCGCCCGATACGCCGCTTTTTGACAAAGGGCGCAGCCTCTACAACCACCAACCAGCGCGCGAGGCGGCGGGACGGGCCGGGGCCCTGATCGTCGCAGAAGGCTATATGGACGTCATCGCGCTGGTCCGGGCGGGCTTTGCCCATGCCGTGGCGCCGCTTGGCACCGCGGTGACCCCCGAGCAACTGGCCCTGATGTGGCGCATGACCGACGAGCCGGTGATCGCGCTTGACGGCGATGCCGCGGGGCTGGCCGCCGCCGCCCGGCTGATCGACCGCGCGCTGCCGCTTTTGGAGCCGGGAAAATCGCTGCGCTTTGCGCTGCTGCCGCGCGGTCAGGACCCCGATGATGTGATCCGCAGCCAGGGCGCGGAGGCGATGCAAAGCCTGCTCGACGCGGCCCGCCCGCTGATCGATCTTTTATGGGAGCGCGAGACCACGCGCCAGCCGCTCGACACGCCCGAGCGGCGCGCCGCGTTCGACCAGACCCTGCGCCGACTGATCGGCGAAATCGCGCATCCCGGCGTGCGGGCCCATTACACCGCCGAACTGCGCGCCCGGCGTCAGGCCTTGTTCGGCAGCGCGCCGCGCCAAACCACAGCCTCGCCGCGTCGCGGCGGCCTGCGCCCCGCGCCCGGTGCCGCAAGCATGGCCACCCGCGCCACGCCGCTGGCCCGTGCCGAGATCAGCGAGACCACGCTTGCCCGCCCCAGCGAAGAGGCGATCCTGCGCTGCTGTCTTGCGGCCCCCGCGCTTGCGGCCGAGCTGGACGATGCGCTCGACCGGGCGGTGTTTCTCAACATCGATCTGGATGCGCTGCGGCGCGCTTTGCTGGCCGCGCTGCCCGACTGCGTGGGCAGCGACGACCCGGCCGCTGCGCTCGACGACGTTCTGACCCGCAGCCTGGGCCGTGCCCCGGCCTCGTTTCTTGCCGATCAGCCGAAAGCGGCGGTGACCCGCACGCGGCGCGGCGGCGATCCGGGCGACCGCACCGGCGATGAGCTGCGCGACCGGCTGTCGCGGCTTCTGGCCGAGCGTGGCCTGTCGGCCGAAGCGCAGGAGGCTGGAGAGCGCCTGGCAGAGGATCCGTCGGCCAGCTGGCGGCTGCGCGACGCGGCGCTGGCCCGGGAAAAG
>JBCDDO010000141.1:0-7269 GCA_039180245.1 Pseudomonadota bacterium
CCGAACCGCTCGGCCGCCGCACCGCTTTCAAAGGCCGCCGCGATCTTGGCCTCGCCGCCCTTGGCGCTGTCGGCAAGCCCTGCGAGCGCCAGAAGCGTGCCGCCCAGCGCCACGGTGACGTCCCATAGCCGGTTGTCGATCTCGGCCCCGGTCAGGAAGGCCGCCGCGTTCCACACCTCCAGCGCATTGCCCGCAGCACTGGCCAGCGGCGCGTTCATGTCGGTGACCAGGGCGGCCGTTTTGCAGCCGGCGCCATTGGCGACGCTGGTCAGGCTTTCGGCCAGCGCATGGGCGTCGGCCGGGTCGGCCATGAACGCGCCCGAGCCGGTTTTCACATCGAGCACCAGCGCCGACAGCCCCGCGGCGAGCTTCTTGGACAGGATCGAGGCGGTGATCAGATCGATGCTTTCGACCGTCCCGGTGACATCGCGGATTGCGTATAGCCGCTTGTCGGCTGGCGCCACTTCGCCGGTCTGGCCAATGATCGCGCAGCCCGTCTCGGTCACCACATCGCGCAGCCGTTCCACGCCCGGCGCCACATCATAGCCTGGGATTGCGCCAAGCTTGTCGAGGGTCCCGCCGGTATGGCCCAGCCCACGCCCCGAGATCATCGGCACATAGGCCCCGCAGGCGGCCAGGGCAGGGGCGAGCATCAGGCTGACATTGTCGCCCACCCCGCCGGTGGAATGCTTGTCAACCACGGGCCCGGGCAGATGCCAGCCCAGCACCTCGCCGGAATCGCGCATGGCCTCGGTCAGCGCGACGCGTTCGGCAATCTCCATCCCGCGCCAGAGCACGGCCATCGACAGAGCCGCGATCTGGCCCTCGCTCCAGGATCCATCGGTCAGCCCGGCCACGAAATCGCCGATCTCGGCGGGGCTCAGCGCCCGTCCGTCGCGCTTTGCGGCGATGATCTCTTGGGGAAGCGTCATGCGGCGGCCTCCAGCGCGATCATGTTCAATAGGCGTCGGACACGCGCGGCACCTCGGCCCCGTCGAGCGTGGCGATGAGCGCGTCGTAGAGCCCCGAAGCACCGAAGCGAAAGGTTGACGGGGTCGGCCAGCCCGCGCCCATCACCTCCTCGGCAAGCTCCAGATAGGCGGCAGCGTCGGTCGTGGACCGGATCCCGCCCGACGGCTTCACCCCGACCGGATGCTCGGCGCCGGAGATTTCTTCGAGCATGATGCGCACAGCCCGCAGGCTGGCATTCACCGGCACCTTGCCGGTCGAGGTCTTGATGAAATCCGCGCCGCCCGAAATCGCCAAATGCGCCGCGCGGCGGATCAGCGCGTCGTCATTGAGCATGCCGGTTTCCAGGATCGCCTTCAGGGTGGCGCCGCCGGCGGCCTCCTTCACGCGGGCCACGAGGGTGCGCACCGGCTCCTCGGCACCTTCGACAAGCCCGCGCCACGGGATGACCAAGTCGATCTCATCGGCACCATCGGCCACAGCCTCGCGCGCGGCCTCCATGACCTCGCCGGCCGGCGCATCGCCCGCGGGAAAATTGACCACCGTGGCGATGCGCACGGCCCCGCCGACAAGCTGATCATGCGCATGTGCGACGAATCGCGGCCAGATACAGATGGCGGCCACCGGTCCGTGGGGCGAGCGCGCCCGGTCGCAGAGGCTTTCGACATCGGCCTCGGTACAGTCATCGTCGAGATTTGTCAGGTCGAGACAGGCCAGCGCTGTCTTTGCCGTTTCGCTCAGCTCCATCGCATCCTCCTCCCCGGCGGCACCGGCGATTGCGGCGCCCCTGGCTCACGCAATGGCGCGCAAAAAGCCGCGCACGACGGACCGGAACCGATCGGCCGCGGCGGCCGCCTCGCGCTTGGTCTCATCATGGCTGAGGGCCGCGCCGGTCATTCCAGCGGCATAATTGGTCACAAGCGAGACCGCTGCAACCTCCATCCCCAACCAGCGGGCCAAAATGCATTCCGGCACGGTCGACATGCCCACGAGATCCGCCCCCAGAATGCGGGCGGCGCGGATCTCGGCGGGGGTTTCGAAGGAGGGGCCGGAAAACCAGGCATAAACGCCTTCGCTCAGCCCAAGCGCGCGCAGATGCCCGCGCAAGGCGGCGCTGTAGGCATCGACCATGCTCACGAACCGCCCATCGCCCGACACCCCGATCAACGGGTTGACGCCAGTGAGGTTGAGATGATCGGAGAGGGCGACAATGCTGCCCGGCGGCAGATCCTCGCGGGTCGAGCCGGCCGCATTGGTCAGCAACAGCCGGCGCGCGCCCAGCGCGTGCAGCGTCTCCAGAACCGGGCGCATCGCGTCGGTGCGCCCGCCCTCATAGTAATGCACCCGCCCCGACAGGGCGGCGACGCGGACCCCCTCGAGCTCTCCGATGACGACCTGTCCAGCATGGCCGGTGACGCCCGAAACTGGAAAGCCCGGCAACTCGCCGAACTCCACCGCCGGCCCATCGACTTCTTGGGCCATGGCGCCCAAACCCGAGCCCAGGATCAGCGCCGCCGCGACCGGCTCTGGCCCGGCTTTTGCGCGCAGCAGCGCCGCCGCCTCGGTCATTTCAAATGCTCCATACCGAAAGAGCCTGGCAGCAGCGCGCCAAGCGTGGTCTCGATCACCTGGTCCTTCCCGGCCAGCGTCACGGGCACGGTCGGTCCGGCGAATTCGGCCAGTTTCTGACGGCAGCCGCCGCAGGGTGCGATGGGCATCGGCCCCTCGGCATAGACGGCGACCGCCTCGATGCGCTGCGCGCCCGCCGCGACCATGGCCGCGATGGCCCCGGCCTCGGCACAGGTGCCCTGCGGATAGGCGGCATTTTCGACATTGCAGCCCACGAAGATGCCCTGCGCGGTGCGGATCGCCGCGCCGACCTTAAAGCCCGAATAGGGCGCATAGGCCCGCTCGCGCACCGCCCGTGCGGCGTCGACAAGGGCGCTCATCGCTCTTTCACATAGGCCACGCCACCGGCCTTGGGCGCCACCGCACGTCCGATGAAGCCTGCCAGCAGCACCACCGTCAGCACGAAGGGCAGCGCGGTGATCGCCTGGCTGGGCACCTCGCCCAGACCGAACCAGTCAAAGCCCTGCAGCCGGTTCGACATCGCCTCCAAAAAGCCAAAAAGCAGGCAGGCCAGCATCGCCTGGATCGGGCGCCATTTGGCAAAGATCAGCGCCGCCAGCGCGATGAACCCTTTGCCCGCGGACATGTTGAGCGTGAATTCCGCCCCCTGCGCCGTCGACAGATAGGCCCCCGACAGCCCGCAGAGCAGCCCACAACAGAGCATCGCCTGATAGCGCATCAGCGTGACCGAGATGCCGGCCGTGTCGACCGCCGCGGGGTTCTCGCCCACCGCGCGCAGCCGCATGCCGAACCGCGTGCGCCAGAGCACCCACCAGGTGAGCGGCGCGGCGATGAAGGCCACATAGACCAGCAGCCGGTGCCCCGAGATCAGCCCCGCCCAGATCGGCCCGATCACCGGCACATCGGCCAGCGTTTCGGCCAGGGGCAGCTCGATATTCTGAAACTTCGCCCCGCCCGAAAGCGCCGGCGGCCGGCCCGATTGCTGGACCTGCTGTTGCCACAACAGCGCTGTGATGCCCGCGGCGATGAAATTGATCGCCACGCCCGAGACGATCTGGTTGCCGCGCTGGGTGATGCAGGCAAAGCCATGGATCAGCGCAAGCATCACGCTCGCCCCAATGGCAGCCAGAAGCCCCAGCCAGACCGTGCCGGTCATCCCCGCCACCGTGGCCGCGGCAAAGGCGGCGGCGAGCATCTTGCCCTCAAGCCCAATGTCAAAGACGCCCGAGCGCTCGGCATAAAGCCCCGCCAGACTTGCCAGCAGCAAGGGGGCGGAGATCCGCAGCGTGCTGTCGAGAGTGTTGACCAGATCCATGAAGCTGAAGAGACCGAAGAACATCATGCCTCAGCCCCCCGTGCCGGCGCAAAAATCCGCACCATGAGGGGGCGGAACAGCTGCTCCATCGCGCCAGCGAACAAGATCGCCAGACCCTGGATCAGCACCACCATATCGCGGGTGATCGAGGGCATCTCAAAGGCGAGCTCTGCCCCGCCCTGATAGAGCATCCCAAAAAGCAAGGCCGCCATCAGGATGCCGGCCGGATGCCCCCGTCCCATCATCGCCACGGCAATGCCCACAAAGCCGGCCCCGCCGGCAATGTCGAGAAAGATGCGATTCTGCTCGCCCATCACCGGGTTGAGCGCCATCATCCCGGCAAGCGCACCCGAGATCGCCATCACGATGACCGTGATCCGCACCCCGTTGATGCCGGCATAGGCCGCAGCCCCCGGATTGGCCCCGAAGACCCGGATCTCGTATCCCAGCTTGGTGCGCCAGATCAAAAGCCAGACCAGCACGCAGGCCGCCAGTGCCATCAGGAAGGTGATGTTGAGCGGCGCGCCGCCGATGTCATAGCCCAAAAGCGCCATCGCCTCCTCAAGATGCGGCAGCCGCGCGCCCTCCTCAAACGTGCGCGACTGGACCGAGGCATTGCCCGGCACCTTGAGGTAGTTCACGATCAGATAGCCCATCAGCGAGGCGGCAAGGAAGTTGAACATGATCGTGGTGATCACGACATGCGCGCCGCGCTTGGCCTGCAGCCAGCCCGGCACCGCGCCCCAGATCATTCCAAAGGCCGCGGCACCCAGCGTGGCGATGGGCAGGATCGCCCACCAGGGCAGCATTCGGTCGAGCGCGAGCACGGCCAGCCCCGCACCGAGCCCGCCGATATAGGCCTGGCCCTCACCGCCGATATTGAATTGCGAGGCGTGGAAGGCCACGGCCACGGCCAGCCCGGTGAAGATGAAATTGGTGGTGTAGAACAGCGTGTAGCCGATCCCCTCGCCATAGCCGAAGGCACCGTAAAGGATGTGGCCCACCGCCTCCAGCGGGTCCTCGCCGATCATCAGCACCACAAGACCCGCGACCAGAAAGGCCAGGGTCAGATTGAGCACGGGCATCAGCCCGTTCTCGACCCATTTTGGCAGCGGCGTCATACGGCGGGCAGCGCGTGCGAGGCCGGGTGCAGCGGGGCCGGGGTGAGCAGGGCTGGCGGCAGCGGGGCCGGGGTGAGCAGGGCTGGCGGCAGCGGGGCCGGGGTGAGCAGGGCTGGCGGCAGCGACGCAGGAACGCTGAGCGGTGCGGCGTGGTGATGGGCCGGCTGAAGCGGCGCCTGCGGCTCGGCTCCGGCAAACATCAAGCCGACCAGCGCGGCAAGGCCAAGCAGCACCAACAGCATGATGACCAGCTCGCTGGGACCGGTATTTGCCATCACATGACCCCTTCTTTGCTCAGGTTTGGGCTTTCCTGGGTGACACCCGCCATCAGAAGGCCAATGGCGCCCTCGCCCGTCTCGGGGCTCACCTCACCGGTGATGCGCCCGTCGAACATCACCAGAATGCGGTCGGCCAGGGCACGGATCTCATCGAGCTCGACCGACACGAGCAGGATCGCCTTGCCCGCATCGCGCAGCGCGATCAGCCGCCGGTGGATTGCCTCGATGGCGCCGACATCCACGCCACGCGTGGGCTGGCCGACCAGCAGCACCTCCGGATCGCGTTCGATCTCACGCGCCAGCACGATCTTTTGCTGATTGCCGCCGGAGAAATTCGCAGCCTTGAGATAGGGGTCGGCCGGGCGCACATCGAAGCCCTGCATCTGCCCCTGGGCAGCAGACAGCACCGCGCCGCGATCGATCAGAACGCCGGCGCCATAGCCCGGATCGCGCTGATAGCCCAGAATGGTGTTCTCGCGCGCCTCGAATTTGGTGACCAGGCCCATGCGGTGGCGGTCCTCCGGCACATGGGCAAGCTTCAGCCCGCGGATCTGGGCCGGATCCAAGCCAGCGGCATAGCTTCCGCTCAGCTCAATGCCGCCCGCGCTGGGTCTGCGAATACCGGCTATCGTCTCCAGGAGTTCGGACTGGCCATAGCCGGACACACCGGCGATGCCGACAATCTCGCCCGCGCGCACGTCAAAACTGATGCCGCGCAGACGCTCCACGCCCTGGCTGTCGACGACCTTGAGATCATGCACCGAGAGACGGACGGGACCAGGTTGCGCCGGGCCCTTCTCGACCTGCAAAAGCACACGGCGGCCGACCATCAGCTCGGCAAGCTCCTCAACGCTGGTTTGGGCGGTTTCACGCGTGGCGACCATTTCACCGCGCCGCATCACGCTCACCGCATCGGTGGTGGCCATGATCTCGCGCAGCTTGTGGGTGATCAGGATGACGGTCTTTCCCTCCGCCTTCAGGCGGCCGAGGATGCGGAAGAGATGGTCGGCCTCCTCGGGCGTCAGCACCCCCGTGGGCTCATCGAGGATCAGCACCTCGGCGCCGCGGTAAAGTGCCTTGAGGATCTCGACCCGCTGTTGCAGCCCAACGGGCAGGCTGCCGACCACCGCATCGGGGTCGACCCGCAGTTCATACTCGGTCTCCAACCGCTGCAGCTCGGCCCGGGCCTGGCTCATCCCGGGACCCAAGAGCGCACCGCCCTCCACCCCCAGCATGACGTTCTCGAGCACGGTGAAATTCTCAACCAGCATGAAATGCTGATGCACCATGCCGATGCCCAGGCGGATGGCATCCTGGCTGTCGCGGATGCGCACGGGGGTGCCGGCCACGCGGATCTCGCCCGCATCGGCCTGGTAGAAGCCGTAGAGGATCGACATCAGGGTCGATTTCCCGGCCCCGTTCTCACCGATGATGCCATGGATCGTACCGGCCGCGACGGCCAGGTTGATGTTGCGATTGGCATGGACGGGGCCGAAGCTTTTGTCCACGCCGATGAGCTCGATTGCCGGCGCGCTCATGCCAGCGCCTCGGCCTTGGCACGCACAGCATGCGGGGCTGCAACCAGCTCGACGGTGTTGCCCTCGGGGTCCCGGGTGAAGAGCCCGCGCCAGCCGATCCAGTCGAACTCTTCGATCCGATAGGGCTGGCCGAGCCGGTCAAACCAGCGGATCGCGGCCTCCTGTCCATCCGGCGTCACCGCCAGGGCGAAATGATGCAGCGTGCTCTCACCCCCGCCGCGAGGCGTACCGCCCGGATGCAGCCCCGGCCGGACCGATGCGGCCCCGTCAAAGAGCGCCAGAACAGCGGTGTGCCCGGCATGCCCGCCCCCAGTGCGGAAGAAGACGATGCCGCCCGCGCGCCGGGCGAGATGGGGCAGGCCGATCACCTCGGCACAGAACCGCTCCATGCGGTCGAGATCGCGGCACCGGATGGCAATCTCGCCAAGCCCACAAACCTCAAATCCGCGCGCGCTCAC